>JAUWNA010000393.1 GCA_030612905.1 Promethearchaeota archaeon | reverse complement strand
GGGTCAAAACTTCCACATCAGAAAGTTATTCGATTAATTAGAGAAATTCAAAAACCATTTATCGCTTTACTGCGAGGTTATTGTCTAGGCGCTGGATTCGAACTAGCACTCGCTTGTGATTTTCGTTTAGCGGCAGATAATCTGAAGATCGGAGATCATCGCGTTAATTGGGCTCATTGCGTTATGAGCGGAGCAAGTTGGCTTCTTCCAAGAATAATAGGGTTCGCACGAGCAACAGATATAATCTTAACGGGACGTCAGCTTGATGCCAAGGAAGCATTAGAGATTGGTTTAGTGAATAAGGTCTTTTCACTATTAGAATTTAGTAAAAAATCTAAGGAATTTATCCAATCCATAGCCAAACTACCCACAAAATGCTTAGGTTATAACAAGACTATGCTTAATTATTCTCAATATAACGAATTATTTCCCTCGTTAAAACACGAATTTAAATTATATTGTAAAAACATCGCAACATACGATTTTGGAGAAGGAATGAAATCATTTCAGGAAAAGCGAGAGCCAAAATTTAAAGGGAAATGATTAAATAAATTTTAATATTTTAACTCTTATTCTATTAATCTTACTTGATTAAAAGGGATTATTATGTTATCAGAAGAAATAAAAGAATTCTTATTAAAAGAAGCAATGGATAGATTTTTTAGGTATGTTCAAATATGGACTACATCTGACGAAGATTCCCAATCCAATCCATCATCTAAAAATCAATTTGATTTAGGAAATGTATTGATTGCTGAATTGAAGGAGTTAAATCTAGAAAGTATAATACACGACGAGTATGGATATGTTTACGCCAATTTACCAGCAAGTAACGGGTTAGAAAAAGTTAGAACAATTGGATTAATAGCGCATATGGATACTTCACCAGCAGTGAGCGGGAAAAACGTTAAACCAGTTGTCCATAAAAATTATGATGGTGGTGAGATAAAATTCGTAAGCAATAAGGAAATTAAGCTTACAGTAGAAGATTCTCCAATGTTAAAGGAATATATTGGTTTAGATATCATTACTTCAGAAGGGGATACCTTATTAGGGGCAGACGATAAAGCGGGAATCGCTGAAATTATGGCCGCGTTCGCCGCTTGGAAAAAGTTTCCAGAACTAAAACACGGCCCTATTATTGTATGTTTTACACCAGATGAGGAAATAGGAAAAGGAACTTTAAAAATTGATAAAAAAAGGTTACCTAAATTTTGTTACACCATGGATGGTTCAGAGATGGGAGGATTGGAATTTGAATGTTTTGACGCATGGAAAGCGATCATAATTTTTACAGGGCTTAGTGTGCATCCGGGTTACGCTAAAAATTTAATGGTAAACGCAATACATATAGCATGTCGGTTCTTAAGTGAGATTCCTGAACACGAATCACCAGAACATACAGAAGAGCGAGAAGGATTTTATCATTTGGGAGATTTGAGAGGAACAATAGAAGAAGCTAAAATCAGATTAAGAATCAGAGATTATGATGAAAAAAATAATAAAAGAAGAATGGAATTCCTTCAAAAATTGAAAGATATCTATGAATTTCGATATCCTGGCTTAATAATTGAGTTAAAATTTGAACACGAATACAGCAATATGTTAAAATTTATTGAGAAAGAAATGAAAGTCGTTGATTTAGCAAAAGAAGCTATTAAAATGGCAGGGTTTGATGTAAAAATTGAAGCTATTAGAGGCGGAACCGATGGTTCTAAACTAAGCGAAATGGGGATTCCAACACCGAATATTTTTTCTGGGGGTCTCTTATTTCATTCTAGAAAAGAGCACATTCCCACTTTAGCGTTACAGAAAGGTGCAGAAGTTATTATTCATTTAGGGCAATTGTGGGCTGATTCTTAATTCTATTTAAAAACTCGTCAATTTCTTAGGCTTCACTTTTTTTTATGATTTTAGAAAAGTCAGTAATCGTAAAAATAATAATACATACAGCTAATAAAATCGATATATAAATAAACGCCCAAGTATACGAAAACACGCTATATAGATATCCAAAAACTAAAGCTTCTACCATACTTATAAATCCGACCGATAAATAATAGTATCCATAGGCTCGACCCCTTTTTTCTTTACCTGCTAGGTCAGCTATATATGCCCTTGAGATTGGATCCACAGAGGCTAAGTAAAAACCGTGCATGATGTAAACTACAATAATTAAAACTATTGAAAAAAGAGAAATTTCAATAGGAAAAGCTAAAATAACACAAGATAGTAGTAATATCGATAATCCGATCACGATTATTGGTTTTCGGCCAATTTTATCGGACAAGGAGCCATTTATTGGAGAAAAAATTGTATAAACTACATTCATTATAAGATAAAAAACAGGTATAAGGTAAATTAAATTTGAAGGAATATAATCTGTTGCTCTAACTATTAAAAATACGACATCTAGGCTGGCAAATTCAATAACTCCAAGAATAACGATTAATTTTATGAAATTTTTATCTATCTTTTCGCTCGTTTCCTTTCTAATTTTTTTTCCAAGTTTTTTATCTAGCTCCTCTGGAGAAACGTCTTTAACTGGAATAAGTAGGGCAATTGCAATTAGTCCAGGAATTATTGAGAAAAATATTATTTGTGAATAGCTCCATGCGTAAAACAATAAAAGAAAAGTGAGTAATGAGCCAAGAACCGCTCCTAAGGTATCCATCGCACGATGTAATCCAAACGCCTTTCCTTTTTTAGTAGCGTAAAAAGAAATAAGAGCATCTCTCGAAGATGTTCTCAATCCTTTACCTACTCGATCTGCTGCTTTTAACCCTAAGACCATTTCCCATGAAGGGCTCAACCCTATTAATGGTTTTGAAAGGTTCGAGAATGTATATCCAGCTACAATAAAAGGTTTTCTTTTGTTTATTTTATCGCTCATCCAGCCGGTAATTCCTTTTAAAATGTTCGCAATAGCATTTGTAATTCCTGAAATTAGCCCTAAAATTAACACACTTCCTCCAATTTCAAAGATAAACAAAGGTAATATGCTTTGAATACTTTCGCTAGAAATATCTGTAAACAATGATACTAATCCCATCAAAAATACTGGAATTGA
>JAUWNA010000176.1 GCA_030612905.1 Promethearchaeota archaeon | reverse complement strand
AATTAATTTGTAAAATAAAATTGGTGTTTTATTAAATATGATTTTTCAAGGGAACTTCCAGTACTTCGATATTTGGGACTCTATAGAGTCGGGTCTTTACTACGCAATAGTAGGCTTTTATTTTCTCATATTTGCATATTTACTTTTGATGAGATTTAGAACCTCCAAAAAAATTTATTGGTTATATTTTTCACTATTATTCTTGTGTCTAGCTGCTGGGAGAGTTTTCTTTATTATTTATTATTTTTACTTTCCAGAACTCTTAGGAACAATGACCAATCTAGAGTTAGTTGGATTACTTAATATTCAATATCGATTTGCTACATTTTCTACTTGGTTGGGCATAGCTTGTTTGATGGGCGTTTTTGGTACTCTGATTTTTCCTTCATTTACTGAAGAAGTAAATCCATCAGAAAAGGAGGATTTAAAATTTAAAATGTTTTTAAGAAAGAATCACGTTAGAATATCACTTAAGATCTTATTGATCCTCTTCCCAATTGTAATAGGAATTCTCGCGCTTACTTTACCTGACTCGCTTTTTATGGATCCAGATTTTAATGAAGCTCCTTATAGTGTAGGTATTGAATTGATAACTATATATGGTTACCCCGCGGGTAGATTTGTACTTAACATTATTTTATTACCTTTGATGGTATTAGTTATTCCGATCCTATTTGTGTATTTAGCTTTAAAAACATTTGGGGTCCTAAGGAGATCTTACGCTTTAAACGCAATAGGGTTTTTCATCTATTTTATTGGAAGAATAACTCAAGGTTTAATGGATACACTTGGGTTTTATCACGTAAGAGCTATTTTGTCTCCTTTATTGATCTTACTAGCATTGCTAATAATTGTAATTGGTAACCATTACGAACAACTAAAATAAATTTCAAAATTTTCTTTTACAATTCTTTTAAATCTTTTTAAAGAAAAATTTGAAAAACAATAAAAAAAAAAATAGAATTTTTAGTAATGATTAATTAGATATTTTTAATCAGTAATAAGTAACCAAATTATAATTGGAAGAGCTCATTTTATGTCAATACATGGCAATCAGCAAATCTTACCCTTATTTACTACTCGTCAAAACTTACAACCAATTAAAGAATATGACGAATTAGCATTAGCTTTTTATTTGTTAACAAAGAATTTAAAACATAATGAGAAGGTTATATCATTTTCTAGATTATTATGGCCATTTCTTTGTATCCAAGGTGCTATTGGTACGCACATCATATTAGATGGTTTAGAGGTTTTTTCAAAAAAGGGAAAGCTTTCTAACCCTCCAAGACAGCCTGTAATAGGACACATTTTGAGAAATGTTGAGAGTCTTACGAAATCTGAGCAATTGAACAAAATCATCGAGGTTTTATCTTATATTGATAAAGAAGCAGAAGAAATTGGCCTAGGTGAAGATTCTAAATTTCAGAAAATAAAAATTAACGCATTAATTAATCCAGAATTCCTTCAAACTTTAGCAAAGTTATTACCCTTAGTAGAATTCAAACCTGTTTCGGAATATATGCCTTTAGAGACGAATTTTACGACTGAACAAGCTTTAGATGTTGCAGATAAATATCGAAAATCAATTGATTATATGAAAGGAAATGCTTTAAGATGGGACACCCAGACTGAATTAATTGGAAAAGAAGCAGACAAATGGTTAATTGATTTAAATGTTCAATTAAAAGATATAAATACCCGATATGCGTCCCAAATAACTAAAACATCCCAGATAATTGACTCTAATCAGATGAAAGATCAAATTGCGTTAGAAGGCGATAAAAGCGATCAATGGAAGGTTAATGAAAAAAGGAAAGTAATTGAAAACATATCAGTATTATTTAAAACAGCTGAAAGACAACTAGAAGATATTATTAAAAAAAACAAATTCTATACTCAAAGTGAGATATTAAAGGGTAGGGTTTTTAACGATCTTACTGAGCCTTTTGAGAAACACTTCCAGTATTTGATAAATGAAGGCAATAATTTTGTTAGTATGGTAACATCACTAACTCAAAAATATATGGAGTTAAAAGAACGAGCGTTCCAAATTGATGTAGAAGCAAAGAATAAATTAAAGGAGTTTGGTTCGTCATTAGATCTTAAGTTAAAAGATAGAGATAAAGACCTATCTGCATTTGAGAAAGAAAAACAAGAAAAAATTTTGGAAATTGAGTCTATACGATCAAGGTTAGAAGAACTATATTCACAAGTAAAAAATATTATTCATACTAGTAATGGAAATTGTCTACAAGAAGCAAAGGACTTATTATCTTGGTCATTAAACGACAATCATTCAGAATTATTTTCCCGGCCAATTCAGTGGATCTACATGCCATTATATGTTATGTTTATTGAAAATAAAGATACGATGGAAGAAAAAATGGATCTAATTCTCCCAGGTATCGTTACAAATGACCCAAATGATATCTATCGCGAAATTTCTGATACAATGGTTAATTTTAAAGAAACATTCAAAGAAAGAATTGAAGAAGACATGGCTTTAAGATCTAACTTTGAATTTTCGAGCGAAAATAAAAATCTCATTGACGATAAAAGTTTAGCCAAAAAAATTCAGCAAGGAATCTCGATTTTAAGAACTCGTGCTATAATAAATGATGAAATCGAAAAATCCATAAGAAGTAATTTAAATTCAATATTAAAACCCTAAATCTCCTTTAAAATAAGATGAGTCAAAAAGGCAAAGGTTTGAAGAGGAAACTGGATTTTAAAAAGAAAGCCTTAAGAACTTATTTTTTTCACATTGAAGAAAGTGGTAAAAAGGGTGAAATTAGCAAAATCCAAAAAGAAATCCTCGATCATGGGATGGTCTATCTCCAAATGAGATTACCTATCAATAAAATTACTAAGGAATATGAGAATTCCTTAAAAGAAAAGATTGAACATAAGATCTTTCACGCTAAAATCCGTGAAGCATCAGAAAACGACCTTGCAACCGTGAAAAATATCTATAATAGAGCTTGGTTAACATCCAATACTCCTTTTAGACCTATCGAAAAAGACTCTCTTAAAAAAATATTTAACGCCCCAAACACAGTTTTTCTTATAGCAAAGATTTACAATATTGATGGAGGATTTATTATTTTAGACTTTGAAGGTGAAAATAATGAATTTGGAGTTATAGCGGGACTTGGGGTCCTACCGCGCTTTCAAGGTAAGGGATTAGGTACTATATTAGGTATGGCAGCTTGGAACTTTTTTAAAGAGAAGGGTTTGAGGGAATTAAGGTGTGAAGTTTATAAGGATAATCAAGTTTCTTATAATTTTATTAAAGGATTAAATTTCGAAGAATTTGGAAAAAAAATTTATCGCAAAGAAGATTTTGAGTTATAAATTATTACTTCAAAAAATCTTTTTATTTTTAGATAGTTTAATAATATTAGTTGATTAATTCAATTAATAAAATCTAACATATCATGACAGAATCAAAAATAAGTTTAAAGAAAAGAAAGGTTCGTAGCTTTTTCCTGGCGTTTGAAAAAAAATATAAAACAGAAGAAGAAATCGAGAACGAATTAGCTACAACGGGAATGGAGTACATTCAAATGAAATTACCCGTTGATAAAATTACCCCCGAATTTGAGAAAATGCTTACAGAAAAAATGGAGCATAATATACTTCGAGCCAAAATAAGAGAAGCTAAAGTAGAAGATTTAGAGAGTGTAAAATATCTCTATAACAGATCATGGTTAACATCAAGCACACCATACTCTATGATATCCTTTGAATCTTTAAAGACTATTTTAGAATATCCAGAAACAATAATTTTAATCGCTAGGGTGTATGGGTCCGATGCCGCATTTGTTATACTAGACTTTGAAGGACCAAAAAATGAATATGGTATAATCGCAGGACTAGGAGTAATCCCTCGTTTTCAACGTAAAGGGCTTGGAACAGTTATAGGTATGGCAGCATGGAAATATTTTAAAAAGAAAGGCGTTAAAGAGCTTAGATGTGAGGTGTATAAAGACAATGTAGTGTCTTATAACTTCATAAAATCTATAGGATTCGAGGAATTTGCTAGAAAAGTTTATAAAAGCGACGATTTTGATATTGACTCCTAAATTTATTTATTTCTAACTTTTTTCTAATACTATCTATTTGGTTCATTTTCCTTCAAAGAATTTATTTTCCCTATTACGAGATTCTTGTTATAGTCGTCCTCTAATTCAGCGTAAAATTCTTTTGCCATTATAAAGTTAGTTAATGCTACATCAAACAATTCCTTTGAAACGTAAATATCACCTAAATTATTACGGATTTCTGCAGAATTTTTTAAGTTATTTAAATTTTCGAAAATTTCTAAAGCTTCTTCGTAATATTGTATTGCTTTTTGTTCATTTTGAATGAAGTTTTGAAAAATTTTTGCGATTTCATATTTCATCTCCGCAATTTTGAGTTTATCTCCAAATTTTTGATATATCTCTGTGGAATAACTATAATGGTCGATCGCTTTATCATCCTCCCCTTTTAATGAATAAAATTTAGCTATCGTTTCTAAAACTATTCCTTCTTTAATGTTTTCTTGAATTCCAAACGTTCTTATTGCTTCTAAGCTATTTAGTAGGTAATGTTCTGCTTCTGAATCGTTGTCCCATAACAAATGTAATTTTCCTAAATAGAGAAAGGATTCCCATTCTAATTTTTTTTTTATAAAAATAGAAATTTGGTTTTTCATAGTATCAACAAGCTCTAATACCTTAGTAAAGCTCTGATAGGATTGGTCATAATACGCTTCTCCAAGATAATAATATAATTTCCCATACTTTATACGGGTTTGGATAACTCCATAAACATCGTTGGTTTTTGTAAAGAATTCCAGATTATTTTTCAATATTTTGGAAACACGATCATAATCTTTTAAAGAAATTAGGATTTCAACTAAATTACTGGAAGTTTTAATTGCTTCTAATTCTAAGTTTTCTTTTTCGGTTAAATTTAGAGCTTTTTGATAGTATTTGTAAGAGCTTTTTAAATCATTGATTAAATAATAGACATTTCCTAAGTTATTCAAAACTTGAATATTCTTCTGAATATCTTCAAGACCTTCTAAAGTTATAAGAGCTCTATCAAAATGATAGATTGCTTGATCAAAAAATCCTGTTTCTTCATGGATTAAA
>JAUWNA010000182.1 GCA_030612905.1 Promethearchaeota archaeon | reverse complement strand
GGAAGAAAAGCCTTTAAAAAGCCAACACCAGAAGGAATTAAGATATTAAACGCTGTGCAAGATGTTTATCTAAACAAGGACATCACTATTGCCTAAATCATTTAAAAATAAATATATTTTTTTTATTGTTTTTTGTTATATTGTACCTCCATAAACAAATATCGATGATGATAGCCATAAATAAACTTGAAACTACAAATTTTCTCAAGAAAAGTTCTATTATATTAAAAATTGGTCTACATTATCTTAATTAAAGTTAAAATGTATAAGTTAAATGATTAATAAATTGAATTAAAAAATGTGAGTAAATCAATGGGAAAACCTACAAATTATCCCGATCCTAATAAAAACCCTTATAGAGTAAATAAAGAGCAAGTACGAGAATCTAGTCAAGCAAAGTTTACAAAATCATCAGTTGATTTTGAAAATCAACGCGTTTGTCCCTCTTGTGGGAAATTAATTAAAATTAGTCACAGTTTTTGTAAATTCTGTGGAATAGATTTAGTTGGTATACAGCCTCTTGGATATTCAGATAGAACGCTAAAAGAGTTAGCTAATACAGCACTAACTGACCCTGATGCGGGCGTTAGGAAAGACGCGGTGGATACTTTAGGAGAACTCGGTGATAACGAGATTCTAGGCGTTTTAGCTTATATTTTATTAAACGATGTGCATGAATTAGTTCGAAAAGAAGCTGCGAATGAATTAGGCGATATACATCACCCACACTCTCTTGATGTTTTAGCTAAAGCTCTAAAAGATCGAAGCCCTTCGGTACGGAAAGAAGCAATAGAAGGTTTAAAGAAAATTAAACAGATGAATAAACCAGAAAAAATCGATGAAAAGGATAAAAACTTTGAAAACAGCTCTAAGGCACAAGATAATGAAGAATCTAACGCAACTGAAAATAACAGGTTGAATGACGAAAAAGAAGGAGAAGAAGAAATAGAAGAAGGACCGCTTGAAGAAATTGAACCACGAGACGACGATCTTAATAATTTATAGAACAAACGACTTGCTCAAAAATAAGGTTTAATCTATTTTCCTTTAGGTTCAAATTAATATTTTTATTTACGAATCAATCTTTATTACTTGGAATTTTTGGTAGTTCTCTTCGAGTTGATGCAGGTTTTTCAGCTTTATTTTTTGGAGAAGTGCTAACTTTCTTTAAAACTTCTACAGCTTCCACAATTCCTTTCTTATCGTCAAAATAAACTCTAAATAAATTATTATCTAATTCCATTACCCCTTTTGGAAGCTTTTTAACCTCTTCCCAAGTAATATCTACAACATTCTTTCCAAATACTTCCGTTACTTTAGAAACAGCACCGTATAAATAATGTCCAAGAATCAGATTTTGGCGCTCGTAATTATCTGGAATTTCTATACTTAGTATTTTTTCTTTAATTTTTTCTTTTTCTTCCTCTAATAAACCAAGAGTTCCTTTTACTCTAGATGGACTAATAAGACGTTCTTTCCCTTTAAATTGCGGGATTCCAATAGCAAACGAAGACATCACTACATTATCGGTTTTATCATCTAAGATAGGCGAATAGTACTCCTCCTCTGCTTCTTTTTTGGCAGTTTTACCTATTTTAGATTGACGTTCTGCTTCTAATTTTCTATCGCGTTCGATGTTTCGGACATAGCGCATATCTGGTAATTTTTCTGTTACCTCCATAGATTCCAATCTAAATGCGTTTAAAAATTCCCCCAATTCGTCCCCTTGATCTATGGAAACAATTTTACAGCGATGGTAACGAGAATCTTCCATCAATTCTCGTTGCAATTCTTGAGCTACACGGGAGCTTATGAACCTTTTCCTAACGGGAGATTTTGCTCCTTTCCAAATGTAAATCCTTCTAAGGTCTTCCCGAATAATAATAAACACCTGTTCCGGATTTAAACGATTTTTAAGCTCTTCTTGTTTTATATCTACTTTATTTCGTTCTCCTGAATTATCAAGCTCATATACTATGAATTCTTCGTAAACTTCGGTCATATTGTATTCTCAACTTCACATTTAAATTTAGTTTTTAGAATTAATATTTAATTAACGAAATAATCTCAACCAAAACATAAAATTTCTTTAATAAAAATTTATTTAAAAACAACAGTAGGATTCACAAAAGAAAAATGAATATTAAAAAAAAAAAAGAAAGGTATTCTTATGGTTGTATCACCATCTTGATTATTGTCGATCGTGTAAGACGTTGTCTATTGAAAGAACAAACCCCAAGAGTATCCTTCGGTCTACCTTGTCATCTAAGATTTTTAAAGCGTATGTATCTTTAAAATCAAACATACCACCTAAAAAGATGTCTCTCCATTTATCAGCTTTTTCAATTTCCGCGACAACATTTCCCGTTGTTACGTCGTAAACTTTGAAACTAAATCCCATAAATTTTCCTTGCGCTCGAAACCATTCAGTTCCATCAGGCGCTTCTAAAAAGAACACAGGACGAAAGAACGATAGAATTTTTTTCTTAATCCTTGCGATTAATTCACCATTACTATCTTTTAAATCTTGCGCACCTCTCGCCGAAATTAGTTTAGCATGAATAGTTGCTGCGAGCGTCCCATCGACCTCTTGGAGCTCTACTCTCTTGCGAATACTAAAGATTATTCTATGCATTCTTCCTATTTTTTGATTATTCTCATCGAGAATATCGCCCGAACCCCAGTCCCAATACTTTTCTTTCAACACATAGTAATTTCTGCGGATATCAAACAATCCCATAGGTTTTGCTGTTACAGGAGCGCTCGCTGGAGCCTGTTCAGCTACTGAAGATAATTTAAAACCACACTCATGGCAAAATGTTTGGTTTTGGTCCTTTAATTCAACACCACAATTAGAACAAAATTTTGGAATATTTCTCACCCAATTATAAATTTTACAATTTTAATCAAAATAAGACAATATATTCATTTAAATTTAGGCTAAAGAAATTATTGAGTTAAACATAAATAAAAAAAAATAAGAAAAAAAACAAAAAAAGTGGTTTAATGAATATTTAAATTTTATTTATTATCGATTTTCTTCTTTTTCGTGATGAAGCATTAGTACAATTCCTAATATTAACATTGCGGAATCGTCGTCTAAATCGGGCGACATTTTTACTCCATAATGCCCTCTTAGTAGACTCTTCCATAATTTTTTACTAATTTCGGCAACTTCTTTTCCATCTTTTATAATCTTGAATTTTAAGGTGAATATACTTCCTTTCATTGTAAAGACTCTATTTTCTTCTGGATCCTCATACCAATAGCTCGGTTTAATTGAAACAAGTTTTCTTTTTAGTTTTCCGATAAATTGAGCATCGTCTTTTTCACCACCTCTAAAGAACTTATAAGATGCACGCAAAGAAATTATTTTTTCTTGAACAGTTAACACAGGAACATCTTCAAGGTCTCTTATACGGTATGTATTACCGATCTTTATGAGACTTCCTCGAAAACTACCTATCTCTTCGTTATTCATATTAAATATTTTGCCTTTATCGGTTAAAGAAATCATTTTTTCTTTAAGGATAAATTCTCTAGTACTTAGCAACGACATTTTTTTCACTCTGTTAGATTTTTAATTATTATTTTTTAAAGATTTTAATGTAATAATTAAAGTCCAGCTTTAAAAATTTTTGCAACTATTATTTAATCGATTATACTAGCAAGAGTCACAAATAAATAAAAAAATAAAGGATAAAATTTATTTAATTTATAATAAAAAAAAAGAATTAAAGTAACCATGCCGTTAGTTTTTGTTTCAGAAGGATATTTTTGCGAAGGAGAAGTGGAAAAGAAGTGGCAATTTAAAATGGAATTTGGAAAAATTCTATTGACCGAACAAGAATTATCACTAGTAAAAAAATCAAACATAAGTTTAACAGAAATAGGTTCATCAATTAATGATTTCAAGGATGGTTTTATAATTCCTTTAGAAAATATCAAAAAAGCGTATAGCGCGAAAATCCAAAAAATATTTGTTATAGTAGTTGAAACCAGAGACGGTCATATATTCTCCATTACAATGGCAAATAATAGGAGCATAGGTAAGCAACAGAGTATTAATTTGAGTGAATTAATAAACGCAACTACTATAAAAACTATCAATATTAAAAATATGGTTTCCGCTACGAATAATACGGAAATCGAACCAGTTTCTAATATATGTGAATATTGCGGAGAAGTTAATGATATTAGTTTTAAATTTTGTAAAAAATGCGGAAAGGAATTATAGAATAATCTAAAATTATAAGAAAAGAAAATATCCGTTATAACATTGAATAAATTATTTAGTGACGGCGACGTGGAGCTCCAAAAGAACCAGAGAATCCTCCACGGCGGTAAGATCCGCGACCCATCATTACTCCTCCACCTGAAGAGTCATGCATTACATTATCTATTGATATAACAAATCCAACTAGTATCCTTCTGTCTGTTTCGTTATCCAGGATTTTTAAAGCGTAAGTGTCCGCAAAATCAAATAATCCCCCTAAGAAAATATCTCTCCATCGATCAGCTTTTTCTATTTCCGCTACCAATTTTCTTGAAGCAACTTCGTAGATTTTAAACGACCAACCAAAAAAATCCCCTTCAGCCTCGTACCATCTATTTCCCATGTTATCTTCTAAAAAGAATTTTGATTTAAAAAGGGTTAATATTTTCTTCTTAATTCTTGCTATCAATTCTCCATCTGGAGTTTTTAAATCCTGAGCGCCTCTTGCTGAAATAATTTTACTATGAATCGTAGCAACAACGGTACCATCAAGTTCTTGGAGTTCAACTCGTCGTCTTATACTAAAAATTATACGATTCATCCGTCCAATTAACTTTCCCTCGTCATCCATTATATCCCCAAAACCCATATCCCACATCTTTTCTTTGATTAAATAATAGTTTCGATTAATATCGAATAAACTACCTTTTTTCTGAGGTGTTGTGGTTGTGGTTGGAGGCGAAGGAGGGGCGCTTTCTACTCCTTTTTCTGGTGCTTTCTTAATTGAAGACAATTCTGTACCGCATTTCTCACAGAACTTTTG
>JAUWNA010000269.1 GCA_030612905.1 Promethearchaeota archaeon | reverse complement strand
TGTTTATAAAGTAGGTCAGCAATCGTACATCCTACATTACCAAAACCTTGAATTACAATCTTTAAAATATTTAAATCTAAATCTAATTTTTCGCATATAGCTTGGAGCACAAAATACAATCCCGTTCCAGTAGCTCGTTCTCGGCCAACAGACCCACCTATTTCGACTGGTTTTCCCGTAACGGCGCCTGGAACTGAACGACCTTTTTGCATGCTGTAGGTATCCATCATCCAAGCCATAATTTGTGCGTTAGTATTAACATCCGGAGCGGGAATATCAATATCTGGTCCTATTACGTTTATAATTTCAGCAGTATATCTTCTAGTTAGTCTTTCTAACTCTCTTGTGGAGAGTTTTCTTGGATCTACGCAAACACCTCCCTTTGCTCCACCTAGAGGAAGGTTTAATAAACTAGTTTTCCATGTCATCCATGTCGCAAGAGCTTTGACCTCGTCAAGAAAAACATGGGGAGAATATCTTATGCCTCCTTTGCCTGGACCGCGAACTGTAGAATGATGGACTCTATATCCCTCAAAGATTTGTAAAGATCCATCGTCCATCATAATTGGGATCGTTACAATTAAAGCTCTTTCGATTCTCTTTAGATATTCTGTTATGTTTGGATCCAATCCTATTTCCTTAGCAACAATATCAATTTGGGTTTTAGCCACATCATAAGGGTTTATTTTCTCAGTCATTATGAAATCTCATCTTATTTAGGAATTTGTTATAATATATCTTTTATATTTATGATATTAATTTAATGGTTTTAGAAAATTAAACTGATTATCAACTAAATAGTTAATTTAATACTAATAATTCACCCACAGAAAACTTATTAAAACTAAAATTTGTTTAATAAAGTAATATTAAATAAATAAAAATTATAAAATAGTTCATTTTGAATTACTTAATCTATAATTTTTTTAACTAAAATAAAATAAAAACAAGGAAGAATGAAACATGAGCGAAATTTTAGACCCTTTTAAAATCTCTCAACACCAACTTGCTGAAGCTTGCAAGATAAAAGGTTACGGTGACGAAATATATAAGGCGTTAAGCGTACCAGAAAGGTTCGTCGAAGTTAAGCTTACGATGAAAATGGACGATGGTTCTATAAAAACCTTCAGAGGATTTAGGTCTCAATATAACTCCGCTAGAGGGCCAATGAAAGGCGGTATTCGATGGCATCCTGAAGAAAGTGCTTCTCTTGTGAAAGCTTTAAGCGCGTGGATGACTTGGAAATGTGCTACTGTTGACATCCCACTTGGGGGCGCCAAAGGAGGCATCATCTGTAATCCTAAAGAGATGAGCAATAGAGAAATTGAGAACCTTGCAAGGGCTTATATTAGAAAACTAGCGGATGTTTTAGGACCTAATGTTGATGTACCAGCCCCAGATGTTTATACAACGCCCCAAATTATGGCTTGGATGATGGACGAGTATGAAACTATTGTTCGCAAGCACGCTCCATCGATTATTACTGGAAAACCTTTGCCAATAGGTGGAAGCGCAGGACGTTCAATAGCAACAGCACAAGGAGGCGTTTATACCGTTAGAGAAGCAGCGAAAGATATTGGGTTGAACCTAAACGGTGCTACAGTAGCAGTTCAAGGTTACGGAAATGCGGGTTCCTGGGCGGCAAAAATTCTACAAAATGATTTCAACTGCAAAATAGTAGCAGTATCAGATTCTAAAGGTGGAATATACAACAAGGATGGAGTTGACGCGTTTAAGGCAGGATCACACAAAGAGAAATCAAGAACCGTCGTTGGTTTAGAAGGAACACAGAAGATATCGAACGAAGAGTTATTTGAGTTAGAAGTGGATGTTTTAGTACCGGCAGCGCTTGAAAACGTTATAACCAGTAAAAACGTTCAGAACATTAATTGTAAAATTATTGCCGAACTAGCGAACGGCCCAACAACGCCAGACGCGGACAGAATTCTTTTTGATAAAGGAATTCTTGTAATTCCCGATTTCCTTTGTAATGCCGGGGGAGTAACTGTTTCCTACTTCGAAATGGTGCAAGGATATTATCTATATTACTGGACAGAAAAAGAAGTGTTTACAGCGTTAGATAGAGTAATGACTAATGCGTACCGCTCCACAGTAGATCACGCTAAAGAATATAACACATATAATCGAATGGGAGCTTATAGCATAGCTATTGAAAGAGTTATTGAAGCTATGAAATTAAGAGGCTGGCTATAAAAGACCAATAAATCAATTCGATTTGATTTTTAATCCTTTTTTCTTTTACTTATATTTTTTTTACGATGATAATCAATAATCAATATATATTTTATATTGAAAAAGTTAATTAAAATATCAATTTAATAAATACTTAATCAACATTACAAAGTAGTTTATGTTCTATGGATAAAATCTGCGTAATAGACATGGGTTCACAGTATACGCACCTTATAGCTAGACGTATCAGAGAATTAGGAGTATATTCAGAAATTTTACCGTACGATGTCTCTATTGAAGAATTAAAAAGGGTCGAGCCTAAAGGGATTATTCTTTCTGGTGGTCCAAGTAGCGTCTACGAGGAGGATAGTCCACAACTAATAAAAAATTTCTTTAGTTTTGTAAAAGAGGAAAAAATACCGGTTTTGGGTATTTGTTATGGTTTACACTTGATAATTCATCAACTAGGTGGAAAAATTAAGCCATTTGATCTGAAAGAATACGGCAAAACAGAGTTAGAAATCCTTAAAACTAAAAAACTATTCGAATCTTTAGATAAGAAGGAGACCGTGTGGATGTCTCACGGAGACCAAGTCGAATCTATGCCAGACGGTTTTGAAGTATTAGCAAGAACAATTACTTGCCCCATTGCAGCGTATGCAAATGAAAGTTTGAATTTATTTGGCGTTCAATTTCACCCTGAAGTTATCCATACGCAAAAGGGGATTACCATTTTAAAAAACTTCGTTTTGAACATTGCAAAAGCGAAGAAAGAATGGAAGTTAGAAAATTGGATAGAAAACGCAATCGAAGAGATTAGAAGTGAAATTGGTTCGACTGATAGAGTGATTTTAGGGCTAAGTGGGGGCGTTGATTCCTCCGTTGTAGCGATTCTGCTCCAAAAAGCGATAGGGAATCGGTTACATAACATTTTTGTCAACAATGGTGTATTAAGAAAAAACGAAGAAAGTGAGGTTCAAAAAACATTCAAACACGCGTTAAATTTTGAAAATTTCCATTACATTGACGCTGAAGACTTATTTTTAAAAAAATTAAAAGATATTGAGGATCCAGAAGAAAAGAGAAGAATTATCGGTCACACTTTTATCGAAGTCTTTGAAAAAAAAACAATTGAGTTAGAAGAATCAAATTCAAACATTAAATTTCTCGCTCAAGGAACGATTTATCCAGACAGGGTAGAAACTGCTGTTACGAGTAAAACATCGGTAAAAATAAAGTCGCACCATAACTTGACTTTACCAGACAATATGAAGTTAAAAATTATTGAACCCTTGAAAGATTTATACAAAGACGAAGTTAGAAAAATAGGTCTAAAACTAGGATTACCGGAAGATATTATAAATCGTCATCCTTTTCCCGGTCCAGGGTTGGCCGTAAGGATTATCGGGGCGATTGACAAAGACAAACTTACAATTTTAAGAGAAGCGGATGAGATTTTAATTGAAGAGATCAAAAAAGCGGGCGCTTATGATGCCCTTTGGCAAGCATTTTGCGTATTCTTACCTTTAAAAACCGTAGGGATAATGGGCGATTTCCGTACGTACGAGTATATATGCGCCATAAGAGTAGTCGAATCGTTAGATGCCATGACGGCTAATTTTGCTAAGTTAGATTGGGAGCTTTTGGACAAAATTGGAACAAGGATAATTAACGAAGTAAAAGGAATAAATAGAGTAGTTTACGACATCTCAAACAAGCCTCCCAGTACAATTGAGTACGAATAACTTATTTGCAAAACTCTATTGATTAGATTAATTTAATTAACCAATTTAGTAGGATTGTTTTCTATAAAGATAAGATTTTTATCTTTTTTACGACAACTTGATTATTATAAAACAAAAAA
>JAUWNA010000431.1 GCA_030612905.1 Promethearchaeota archaeon | reverse complement strand
ATATAAGCTTTTAATATTATCTAAAAATTAAAGTGAAAATAATGAGTAAAATAATTAAAAATGTCGCAATAATTGGAGCGGGCTTTACTGGAAAGCAAATCGCCTCAATAGCTGCTTTATATGATTTCAATGTATATCTTTTCGATATAAATCTTGATACTCTCACGGAAGCGAAAAAATATATATCTGGATTTTTAAAAAGAAAGAAGAAAACTGATGCTCTTAAGAACGTCTTCTATTATAGTGATATGTCTGAAACAGTTTCAGATGCCGATTTAGTAATCGAAGCAGTTCCAGAAAATCTCGAATTAAAAAGAAAAGTGTTTTCTCAAATTGATAATTTAGCCCCTACAAAGACTATTATTGCTACTAATAGTTCTTCTTATCCCGTTTCGCGAATTGAATCTGCGGTCAAGAGGAGAGATAAAGTTTTAAATATTCATTTTTATCCTCCAATCCCTACGCGACCAATGGCAGACATAATGAGAGGGAGCGAAACTAGCGATGAGACTTTTGAAATTGGAAAAAATTGGATAATAAATATTGGATGCGAACCTCTTATAGTTAAAAAAGAATGTTTTGGTTTTGTTTTCAATAGGATATGGCACGCCGTAAAAAAAGAATGTATCAAAATGTGGGCAGAAGGTTACGCAGATATAGAAGTTATCGATAAAGCTTGGAAAATATTTACTAAAATGAAATTGGGGCCATTTACTATGATGGATGGTATCGGTTTAGATACGGCATATGCCGTAGAAATGTCGTATTACGAAGAGAGTGGAGACCTAAAAGACAAACCGCCAGAAGCTTTTAAGGAGATGGTTGAGCGAGGGGATTTAGGCTTAAAAACTGGAAAGGGTTTTTATAGTTGGAAAAAAAAGAAATGACTTGTTTTCTTTTTCAGTATAAAAAATCAGAATAAATTTATAAGGTTTGGAAATGTACATTAGCTTCAAGATAACCTAAACAAGTTGCAATAATGCCCAATATGATGGATACTGCAACGCCTATTCCTAAAAATTCCTGGAAAGAGCTCATGAAAGTTGAGGGAGCTAACGCAGTAATGATAAAAGTATATATCAAAAACCAAAATAGAGTTATTGGAATTATAAGATATGCAAAAATAAGCCCTCTTTTTACTTCATATTCCAATAGACAAATAATTCCTGGAATTAAAAAACTCGTCGACCAAATAAGAAGACTTATCACAAAAAGAGCCATTGCTGCTTCTTCTGAGCTAATAAGCTCTTTAGATGCACTGTTTATTCCAATCGACATCAATGTGAAAAAAATAAAAGCTATTATTCCTGCGATACCCTTTCCTCTACCCATTTTATATCACCTTTAATATTTATTTAAATGTAATATCTTAAAAATGTTTCGGAGAAGTAAAATAGAAGGTAATGGTAGTAATCACTAAACGAAAAAGAGTATGTTCTCGAGCAGAAATCTTTTTTCTTTATTATTTAAATTTTTTTATCATTTTTCGCAAAAGAAAACACATTCCTTTAGCGACGTGATGAATTTTGCCTTAATCAGTAAAAAGTATACCCCTCTTTCTTTAAATACGAAATACTCCATCCTATAATTGATGCAACTCGTTCGACAAGTTCAAGTCAAACGCTCGAAATTATTGGATAAAATCACTTTTCTTTCAAAAGATTTGTTTAATGTCACTACCTACACGGTTCGACAACGCTTTTTTAAAGATCGTCATTGGATTCGCTATCACGAGTTATGGCGATTGTTAAAATCACACGAGGCGTATAAAAAGCTGCAAGAGATGTGGGGTTCTCATCCACCACAACAAGTCTTAAAGCAAGTAGATCGAAACTTCAAGAGCTTTTTTAAAGCAATTAAAACGTGGAAAAAAGAACCGTCTAAATTTCAAGGAATGCCAAGACTCCCTCATTACAAGCGTAAGAATGGTCGTAATTTGGTCTATTTCACTTCATTACAATGTAGGTTGAAGGATGGTTTTGTTTTACTCACGAGAAAGATGGAAAGGTTAGATTTTCCGAGAATAAAAACGGATCTCGTAAACGTGAAAGGAGTTCGCATCGTTCCTTTCGGAGATCGATATAACATCGAATTACTCTACGACTACAAGTCACGAAACTTGTACTTGAACGAGGATAATGTATTAGGGATCGATTTAGGACTTACCAACATCGTAACTGCGTCAGATAACATTGGAAATAATCCATTGATTATCAAAGGCGGTGTCGTGAAGTCGATCAATCAATTCTATAACAAGCAATTAGCCAAATACAAATCGTTCAGCAAGATTTGTAATAACACCGAATTGACTAAACACATCTTGAAGCTTCATCGAAAGCGAAACAATAAAATTAGAGATTTTTTCCACAAAACTTCCAGAAAGGTAATCAATTACTGCATTTCTAACGATATAGGAACGATAATCGTCGGGTATAACGAGGGTTGGAAACAGAAAGTAAATATAGGAAAGAAAAACAACCAAAACTTCGTCTCAATACCGTTCTTAAAATTGGTCCGACAAATCGAATACAAGTCCGAGATGGTCGGAATTAAAGTCGTTAGGATCACCGAAGAATATACTTCGCAAACTTGCTCTTCGTGCGGAGTCGTTCGCAAGTCAAACCGCAAGTATCGGGGATTATATGTGTGTAAAGATTGCGGGTTAGTATTAAATGCCGATGTGAACGCTTCAAGAAACATGATACAGAAAGGAGTCCCTGAGTCCAAGTGGTTAGGGGATAGAGGATGTTTGAACCATCCATTAGTGTTAAAAGTTTAACGGCTCTT
>JAUWNA010000085.1 GCA_030612905.1 Promethearchaeota archaeon | reverse complement strand
ATATAAAAACTTAAAGCAAGCTCAGAAAAAGAAAGAAAATTCAGAAGAAATACTAAAAAATTGGATAGAGCAAGCGTCCGAAGAGGAAATTAGCCCCGAACTTAAATCGCTATTGAAGGAAATCGTTGAGAATTATGGCGAACTAGAAGAATTAGCAACAATGTTCATGGAATTGTATAAGAAAGAGCAATTAGAACAAATCTCTCAATCTGAAAAAGTGGAATTATACTCCTTAATTAAAACGCTTCAAAAACTCGAACCCAGCAAAATCGAACTATTCTCAAACATACGGGCCATTAAACGCTATTTAAATGATCAAAATTTTGACGATTTCTCGGACAAAACGCGCGTGAATCGACTCCTTAGCGGGTTTTTTGCACATTTGGAGCAAATTTCTTATAATACTAAAGATTTAATTGAAGATTTAAGAAACGAAATACAGATGCTTTCCGAAGAATTAGCACAGATTTTTCCAAATAGATTGGCGATTAAAAGAGGTAATAGGTTCTCACATAGAGATCTTTCTAAATTTTGGGGGTGGAGTGTTAATAATGTTCAATATTATTTAAAACGAACTATGGAAGACCCAAACTTTGTTTTTAATGAAGAAGCGTTACTTAAATTAAAAAAAAAATTAGAGGAGAGCTTAGGAGCAAAAGCACTAGGATGTGCTCGAATTATTGAAAGATATAAAAATAACGAAATAAACACGCTTCAATTTGTCGATTTGTTAGAAAAAGAATTAGGAAGAGTTTCAGGCGAAATAAAGGTTACTGTTGAAGAGCTCGGTTTGATTCTTGCCGGCACACATACGTTTATTAAAGATATTCTTGCTAAAATGACAACATCCTCTCATAGTAATTATAATCCCCATTACAAATTTTCAAAAGAAAGATTGAACGAATTTAGAGACTTTCTTTTTGAAATATTTGGATCTCGAGCTCAAAAATGTTTTGATCTGCTTCAAAGATACAAAGATATAAACACTGATTTAAAAGATTATTCACTACAACAGTACACAATTACAAAACCCAGTTACTTCCAAAATATTGAAAACAAACCACACGCATCTTATTGGTTTGGTTTCTTGCGGGCTGACGGCTCACGAAGCAAACGGTATTTTAGTATTTCTCTTGAGCTCGCAAAAAACGATAAAGATCGCTTAAAACAATTTGCTGAAGAGGTTGGTTTTCCCCTAGACCGTATTACGTTCCGTACAAAATACAGGTGGTATAAAGGGGAGTTAAAAGGATACGATTCTGCTTGTCTTAAATTCATATGTAAACCAATGGCGCAAGACATCGACAATTTAGGTTTTCAGAGCTCCAAAGCTGAACAAAAATTTGTACCTGATTACGTAGTACAAGCTCTCAAGAAGGCAAAAAAAATAGAAAAGCAAACAGACATAGATTGGTGGTTAACTATACATGGAAAAGTTGCCCTAGCGTTTCTTCTTGGTTTTTACGACGGCGATGGAACTTACAAGGGAGTTAGACAAGCAAGAATTTTCGTGAGTAGTAAAGATTTTTTAGAACACATTAAAAAATTATTTAAGATAAAGAACAAAATTATAACGGCGGTGGCTCCCGGAGAAGATGCTTGGGTGTTCGACCGCAAATTTGTATCTAAAGGTATATATTCGCTTGCTTTAGGTCCAAAATTGTTCGATAGGATGATGAATTCTTACAAAAAGAGTATGAGAAGGAAGCGACTGCCAAATCCCGCAGAACCACTAAATTTCTTGGGTGATCAAACTTAAATACGATTAGATTTTTTTTAACATTATTAAACTACTTTTTTTTAAAAAGTGGTCGAATCTTATTAAAGGTGGATGATAATAGCGTCGGTAATTGTTAAGGAACATAAGTTTAGAGGCGTTTTTTACAGTGCACAAGAGGTCGAAATGGACCAACGTAGAAAGTTGTTGGACTTAGGAGGTAAATGCCATGGGAGCATTAAGCGCGCCCAAGGGCTCGAAAAATTGACCGATCTTCTTAGGCTGGAGCTCAACGGGAATAACCTAACCAAGATCGAGGGGTTGAAAACTCTAACGAGCTTAGAGGACTTGTTTTTCGATGGTAACGACATCTCCGAAATTGGAGAGCTCGACGCTCAAGTTAATTTAACGCGCTTGGATCTCGGTTCCAATAAGATTGTTGAAATAAAAAACCTCGATACACTCGTTAAGTTACGCGTTTTGGATCTCGGCATAAATAAAATCACCGAAATTAAAGGTCTCGAAAAACTCGTTAATTTAGTCGATCTGGGTCTCGGCTCGAATAAGATTATCGAGATTAAAGGGCTCGATAGGCTCGTTAACTTGAGGATATTAAATCTTGGTCATAATCAGGTTACTGACGTACGACCCCTTGCTAAATTAACGAGTCTAGAAACTATATTTCTCACTGAAAATCCAATAATCGACATTGAACCCCTCAAAAAATTACCCAATTTAAAGGAGCTCTACGTTGATTACACGCAAATCCCGCAACGATCGCTTCGCGAGTTTAAAGAGTCCCGCGAACGAGCCTGGGAGCAAGGAAAAGCCCCATACTTTATTATTGTGGGCATCAATTGAGAACAACCGTTTTTTCTCATGACATTATATTTATCTTTTCATGAAAAGTAATATAAGTGAAAAACATAAAAAATAATATTTAGTTTATATTCTATAGAAGTAAAAACTATAATGTGATTTTATGAGTGAAAGTGAAGCGATGGAGAGAAGGAGCTCGCGTTTAAAATTAACGCTATCGGCGATGAAACTATTATAAATACACGAATATTAAATAGAATCATATATTATATGTAATTGGGTAAAAATATATTAGAAGAAGGTTGATATTATGGTAGATCGAGATGGTGCGTTTAAGCTTTGTTTATTTGGGGATGGCGGGGTCGGCAAGACTACTCTTATTCAAAGATACCTTACTAAAGTATTCGATGAAGATTTAAAAATGACGATTGGTGCTGATTTTTCTATAAAAGAATTCGAAATTGAAGGGAAAAAAGTTGTCGTTCGAATATGGGATTTTGCTGGAGAGGAGC
The DNA here is from genome assembly GCA_030612905.1 of Promethearchaeota archaeon. Lineage (GTDB taxonomy): Archaea > Asgardarchaeota > Lokiarchaeia > Sigyniarchaeales > SOKP01 > SOKP01. The sequence continues at coordinate 4,577 of JAUWNA010000085.1, read as the reverse complement.
GCTTCAAAGTTCTTTTACCTAGTTTTGCGAAAGGCGCTGATGGGGGGATCTTTATGTATGATATTTCAAGATATACAAGTATAAAGAACTTAGACGATTGGCTCTCAATATTTGAAAGAAATGTGAGAGACAAACAAATAAAAATACCTATAGTTATGGTTGGAGGAAAGTTGGATCTTGAGGATAAACGATCTGTTGAAACAGCTGAAGCTATTGAGCTGTCGAAAACCCACAACTTACAAGGTATTTATGAGTGTTCTTCTAAATCAGGAGTTAATGTGGAAGAAATATTCGAACATATCACGCGTAAAATGATGGAAAAAGCTGGTATGTTTTAATTTCTCTGTTTTTTTGGGAATAAATCCAATCCTATGTCTTTTGAACTAGCTATATTAAAATGATTTTTTCGGGTTGAGTAGAAGTATAGAATGGAAATCTGACTTTTTTACTAATAATGGAAATAAGATTCATTATTATAGAACAGGAGGGGACAAACCTCCTGTATTACTTCTTCATGGCGTTATGGATAATGGATTGTGTTGGGCACCTCTTGGTCGTGTTTTAGCTAGTGATTATGATGTGATTTTACCAGATGCTAGAGGTCATGGATTGACTCATATATCTGACGAATTGTGGACTTACGAAGCAATGGCAGATGATGTTGCTCTACTAATTAAATACCTTAATGTGGGTAAAATACAATTAGTTGGTCATTCTATGGGTGCCAATACGGCTGCTTTAGTAGCGGCGAACTATCCTGATCTTATTAAAAAGATTGTTCTCGAAGATCCTGGCTTTGGTTTGAGTAATATGTCGTCGATTAAAAAATCTTCTCTTAAAGCTGCGATGAAATTAATATTACCTCGATTTTTAAAAGGTACATATGAAGAACTATTAAAGAAAGGGCATAAGCAAAACCCATTATGGTCTGACGAAGATTTAATACCCTGGGCAGAGTCAAAAATTCAATTTAGGGAGAAAGATCCTAGTTTATTATTTAAAACTTTTACTATTGAATATAAATGGGAGGAAATAATTAATAAAATCTCTTGTCCAATTCTACTCATCACCGCGGATAAAGGGATAACCTCAGACAAGTTAGCCCAGAAAGTAATGGACGTGAGTAAAGCCGGAAAATGGGTGAAAATCGAAGGTTCAGGTCATAGCATTCGGAGAGAGCAATTTAAACAGTATATTAAAGCTACTAAAGAATTTTTAGACTAACTTTTTTATTGGGGGATAAGATCAATTAAATTTAAAATATCAAATTAGAAATATTTATCGTCTTGCTATCCAGAAGTTCTCTTGATAACTTTCACTAACCCCTTTTTCCGAAGTCTGTCTAACATTTTTTCGATTTTATCAAGGGGTTTTTGCGAGATATCAGCGCATTCTTGTACTGAATTCATCCCATCACACACTTTTAACAATTTGAACTCATCTAATGATAACATTCCTAATTGAACGCTCATTGGCGAGACTTCTTTAACTACAATCGGGATCCTTACTTCTTCACCTACTTCGACGGTTCCAGCTCCAACATCACTCATACTTGGAGAATCTCCAAAAAACGATTTCACTCCCGTTATATCGTAATTGTCATTTATATAAAGATAAATCGTGTGTTCCTGACCTGAATAATCATCTGTATCTTCTAAATCGGGGTAAGGATTTATGTGCTTATGTTCTTTAGTATATATGCCCATTTTTAATCCGGATTTAATTTCGTCCTTATTTACCCTAATATTGACCATTTCGGAGCATATTTCACACCAAGCCCAGGCTTCTATAAGGCTGAAATATTTCATTACTTTATTCTCTGGCATAGCATTTTTCCAAAAATGTAAATTTTGTATAAAATAACCTTTATTATAATTATTATGTTGTGAAATAATATAAATATAGATTATGAATAATTCTGTAGAAATTTAGGTCCAAATTAGTTTTTAAAATCGAAAATAATTAAAGTTAGAGGATATTTTACTATCCATTATAGCTTACTAAGATTAACGATGTCTCAGAAAAAAAATATGTGTTTCTCATGTGGACGACCGATTGCTCCTTTTGAAGGCGCAGTTCATTTTCCTTGCCCCCAATGCGGGGATGTAACTATTTGGCGATGTGAACGATGTAGAGCTATGGGGAACCAATATACTTGCTTAAAATGCTCTTTTCAGGGCCCTTAGATAATAAAACAAAGAGATTGTTTAAATTGGGAGAATTTGTAGCATTAATTGATGTTATTCCAGAAGATATAGATGTTGATTTTGAGGAACTCGTTTCAAAATTAAGAAGCGTACTTACCGATAACTCTGTTATAGAAAGTTATGAAATAAAACCTGTCGCATTTGGTTTGAAGAAAGCAAGAGTTCGTGTTAGGTACCCTGAAGAATGGGGCGGCACGGATAAAGTCGAAGAATTTTTTAGACAGGTTGAGGGAATCCAAGGGATTGAAGGGATCGCTTTTTCAAAAGCTTAGTTTCCGTCTTCATTTTGTAAACCAATCTTAAATTTAATCCGTTCTTTTAAGTCTTTCTTTATCAAGTCTTGAATAATCTTAATTGAATCTAAATTAATTTTATCCTTATAATGAATTTTAAATGCTTCTAACACTTCGTGCGCTTGATTATAATTTTCAGCTTTTATTAGAACATCATAAATCCTTTCTATTTTACCTGCTGCTTCGTTAATTTCTGAAACGAAAAAATCCTTTTGAACTTTTTCAGCTATAACTTTCATAAAATCTTGTTGTTTTTTAATATGATGGTCCATGCCATTTTCTATTGCCAATCTAATAACTTGTTCAGAATAATATATAGCATCATCGAAAGCGCCTTTCATTAAACTACCCTCTGCTAAATCGCTTAATTCTACTATTTTTGAAAGCGCCTCTATTTGAGGGTTTTTAATAGGAACATAACTATCTTCTTGAGCTAGTTTACCTTTTTTTACTTTCTGCTTTTTGTCTTTTTTTTTCATAAGATATACATAGAATTTGTTTTGTTCTTCTTAATACTCTAATTGAAAACTTGCTATTTATATCTTAATTATTTGAAGAATTGCATAATGAGTAAAAAAGCTTTTAAACTATTCTTTTAAAGAGCTTATCTAGTTCTTTATATGAAATAAATTTCAACGTCGGTCTTCCATGAGCGCAATGGAACGAGTCCTTACAATTTGCTAAATCTATAATTAAAGATCTAACATTTTTTAAAGACAAGTCATCACCCCCTCGAATGCTTTTGTGACAAGCTAAATAATTAATAATTTCTTCTAATTTTTCTGAGAAGCTTTTATCTTTCCCTATTTCTGTTATATCACTAATTATTTCTTTAATAATCTGTATGCTTGGGTTTTTTCCCATTATTATTGGGATTGATCTTAAAATGAAAGTGTTACCTCCAAAATGTTCGAAATCAAATCCAAGAAGATTAATTTCTTTTAAATTGTTCTGTAAAAAATATTTCTCGCTCGGACTAACCTCAATTTTTAGCGGCGAAATTAATTTTTGCTTACTTTTTACTGATTTTTTATAAAGATCGTAAAATAACTCTTTATTTACGCGTTCCGACGCTGCGTGTTGATCCAAGATATATACACCACCCTCGTCATTTTCATTAATTCCTTCTAAAATAACGTAAGTTTTATTGCTTAATTGGCCAGTACGAGATATTAATCGAAGCTTAGGAAAGTTTTTTGCTACGACATATTTTTCTCTCAAAAAAGTTTCTGCTGAAGTGGCCACCACCAATCCTTTATCAACATCGTGATCAGTCAAACTTAATTGAACAGATTTATCTATTTTGTGTTTTGAACTTTTTTCAGGCTCTTTTGCTGAAACTTCAGACTTATCGTTCGGTTCTTCTTTATCATCTGCTGCTTTAGGTGATGTAAATTTGCTAATTTCCTGAAAATCGTAAGTTACTTCTTTTTCAATAAACTTTTCTTCAACATATTTACGAACGATGTTGTAAACCTTGTTATATATGTAATCTTCGTTTTCAAACCTTATATTTAACTTTTTAGGGTGTACATTAAAATCAATTACAGAAGGATCTATTTCTAAATGTAAGACGAAAAACGGAAACTTTCCTGTCATTAAGGTTCCTTTATACGCTTCTTGTATAGCTCTAAACAAAAGGTCACTTATGACATACCGCTTATTTAAGATTATACTTGAGTGCGTTCTATTATTTTTTGAAATCTCACTATGACCAAGTAACCCATGGAGTTTTAAATTTCCTTCCTCAAAACTGATAGGCTCCATAAACTTTGCCACATTTTTCCCATAAATATGAAAAACAGTCGTTTTCAAATCGTTTAAAGCGGGACAATTAAGAATACTTAAATTATTATGCATATAAATGAAATGAATAAGGGGATAAGCTAAAGAATACCGTTGTATGATATCAGTGATGTGACCAAGTTCAGTAAAATCTTTTTTTAGAAACTTTTGTCGAGCCGGAATATTGTAAAACAAATTTTTAACCTTGATATCTGTTCCAATGGGACAATAAATTTCTTTTTTATCAATAATTTTTCTATCTTCTAATATTAATTTTACTCCTCTTTCTTCT
>JAUWNA010000469.1 GCA_030612905.1 Promethearchaeota archaeon | reverse complement strand
CAAAAACCTGAAGGTAAGGAATTAATATTTGAATTAAAAGAGATACCAGCCGATTTGGGAAAAATAATAACCACATTCTTTGATACAATTGGAAAACGTATTACTGTAGTTCAGGGAAGAGAAATATCAACCAATGAGATTGGACCAAGAACTGAACGCTCTACAAAATTCGAAGTTACTCCTGCTCCTGGTGAAACTTTTTATGCCATAAGTTTTGAAGATATAGATTCGGGTATTGGCGTTTTTATTGAAATAGATATCACGGTCTCTGGAGCCTATAAAATGTTGGCAAAAACCATAAAAAAAGCGACTTCAAAAAGTATTATAGAAAATGCTATAGAAACTCTCAACAATATTTTAAAAGAAAATGAGTGATTTCTTTTTTTTTAATTCTTTTTCCGTCAAATCAAAACTTTAGCTCTCGCAAAGCCTCCTCTTACAAGAAAACCAAATCTCAATACCCTAATTTAATAAATTTAGAAAAATTAGAAATTTGATTTAAATAAAATGAGAATTACCCCCCTGAGATAGGGAACGATATGTAAAGTTTATCTCCTTCTTTTAGCTTCGTTTTATAATTTTTCATGTATGTGATATTTCTACCGTTGAGTAAAATGACCATTAGTGGATTTAATTTCTTCTTATTTTTGGATAGGATGCTATCATCTAATAGATTTTTATGCTCTTTAAGAAATTGAGTTATAATATCACCAACGGTGTTCCCTTCGTATTGAATAGTATTTTTTTTAACCTTCAATACAAATATGTTCAATAAATTTAGATCAACTTTAACCATAATATTTTAACACTATATAATTTAAAATTTAAAAGATTAGATAAAATCCAATCCTAATTTTGATTCAATTTTAATAAATTTAATTTATTTTTAAGCTTAATCATAATGAAAAATAATAGGTTCAAAAATTCAAAACCTTTAGTTTTTGATAATTTAAAAAAGATTAATTTCTACGATCTTTTCAACGCTTTCTTCAAGAATTTTATCAAAATTTAAATTATCATATAATGCATTTAATTTCTCAGCATCAAATTCTTGATCTTTTGGTTTAAATGGGCAATACTCAATAGGTTTAAACTTTTTTGATATTCTAAAAACTAAATTTTGAATACTATCTCTTCCAAAACCTATTAACGGCGTAAAGATAGGAAAATTAGAAATAAGGCGATTAAGCGCTATGGAATCTAAATCTACTGAATCAGAACAAATGCTCGAGCAGCTCAAACTAACTCCGTCTGTTATTGCCCTAATTTTTCCGTAAAAAGAAAAATTGGAAACCATAAGAATTCTTGATAATAAATCAAATCTAATTAATCTACATATGCCGCAAAAGTACTGAGTATCGCTTAATTCTGAACTGAGTTTTTTTAAAATGTTAAATAAATTAACTTTTCTTAATCTGAACTGGTTAAAAGGTATGTAATCAGTTACTTCTTTCCAATTCGATATCCAGATATCGTTCAGCGCTTTATCTTCTGTAATATCAAATAACACAGGATAAATTTCAGAGCCTCTTCTCATTAATAAAAAACCAGCAATTAAATCGTTTAACCTGCCGACATCCATTACTATTATTTTTTTTACAGGTTCAATTGGCAAGCCTCCCCATTTGCTCTTAATTACTTGAGAAAATATGTACGAAAAGTCTTGCCTTATTTCAATAAAAATTTCTTTCTTTGGGTGAGTTAGATTTACTTTTAAGTTGTGATTCGAAAGATGGTCAATGATGGCTTTACCCACGATTTTAGCCGCTTCCATTGAGGTATAGTCGTGTTTTCCAGATCTTCTAACTCTGAGCGCAAAAGAATCGTCCTTTTCCAAAATTTCATTTGCTAGTTCTATCGTTCTTTCAGTAATGTTTTTAAGACTATTTGAAGTTCTAATTGCCGGACTGAGAGAATGCACTCCAAAAGAGTTTTTTAATACTTCGATCGCATTAGGAATATCTTTATTACTAAAAAAGAAAAATACTCTGGAGGAATCCTTACTTAATTGATACTTATTAAAGGGAATTCCTTTTCTCTTGAGCATATTTTTAATATTATTCATTAAGAATTTGAGCATACGGATTTTTACTTTTTGCGATTTTAGCCAAATCTCAGCGTATCTTATTAGTATTAAGTTGTATTGCTCTAGAATAATAAGGTTTTTTTCCATGTTAATCCTAATCCTCTTTTAAATTAAAATAGATAAGTAATAGTTTCCAATAACCTTTACCAATCCCGTTTGTAAGTTATGTTCTTTCAATACAACTAGTCCTTTCTTATATATTTCAATTTCAATGAAAACCTCTTCAAAATATTTACCCTCAAGGTTTCCACCATTTGAAAAGACTGTATTCTCGATTTTAACGTTGAATGAAATACTCGGCGAGGAATTTAAAACCAAATCAATCTGTGATCTGGCAAATTGAGAAAGAACATCTCCAGAATCAATTAATTCCGTCCTCCACACGCTTAAAGGGGTAGGTATTAAATTATGAAAAAAACTCAC
>JAUWNA010000229.1 GCA_030612905.1 Promethearchaeota archaeon | reverse complement strand
GACATTTTTTATATAGATTATTCTTTAACCGTGGTTATCTTTTTAATATTTGCCATGATAACCGAATTAGTAACGGGATTCATATTTTTCACTGAAACAAAAAAATCAGACGATAATAAAATTAAAATGAAAGGAAAATTTTTACTCATGGCATTTATTTTATTTCCCTTAGCTATTTTGATCGATATAATTTCAAATATAATGGCTATACAATATTTAGAAATAGTAAATATTTTTGGTAAAATTTTATTAGTTTCTTCTGGTTTTTGTTTTTTCTTTGGTTTTCTCCTTCCTAATAGAGTTTTTAACTTTCTAAATCGAGCTTGAAACGTATTCTAATTATTTTATTTTATTTAAATAATGATTATTAAATAATGGCTGATTTCTTTTTATGTTCATAAAATTTATAAAGAGAGTTTCCACAAACTATTCTAACATTTGAGATTCTTTGGATTCTCTAAAAGATATTCATTTACCACACCATTCACAAGAGGGAATAACTTAAAGATATGATCAAGGAAAATGAAGTGAGAACATGGATATTCACGAGAAATCGAATAAGGGGTTATTCATAGATTCGAAAAATTTATACAAATCTGGACACTATAAAAAGAGATGAGTCATGTAAATCTTTCTTATTTTTATTAATTTTACCCTCTTTTTGCATTTCATGTATTCTATTGGAATAGTAGCGGAATTCCTAGGCGTGTGCATCAAGACATTAAGAAGATGGGACAAGAATAATCAGATTAGATGCGTTAGAACGCCTGGAGGGCATCGCCGATTTCCCGTTAAAGAAATTCAGAGATTCTTAACCGGAAAAAAAGAACATTCCAAGGTTAAAACACCTCTTTCCAACAAGTGTGCCCTTTATGGAAGAGTCTCGTCTCACAAGCAGAATAAACGAGGCGACTTAGAACGACAAATAGATGTAATGTAAGCTCACGTTAAAGACGAGAACATGGAAATATATCGCGTTTATAAAGATGTCGGTTCGGGGTTAAATACCAAGCGTAAAGGGATGTGGCGGCTTCTAAGAGACGCTAAAGCGAATAAATTTTCAACCATTTTCGTTAATTACAAGGACAGGCTTACGAGGTTTGGGTATATATATCTGAAAAATTACTTGTCTGAATTTGGTGTCAAGCTTGCATGCTTGAACAAGTTATCAGATAAAAACCCTGAAAGCGAGATGGTTGAGGACTTAGTGGCAATCATTCATTCGTTTAGTGGTAAGCTGTATGGGCTTCGTTCGGGAAAAAATAAGAAAATTTCAACAAAAAAAAGCCCAGATTTCAAAAAATCGGTAGTGTTTAATGATTTAAATACACGAGAATGTTATAAGGATTAACAGAAAAAAGATCTATTTATATTATTTAAATGACTCTTGCGACCATCACCCGTCAATTTTCACTAATTCCATTAGATAAAAAAGGGAAGCTCGTTAAAGGTCTTGCGAAAAAACCCATCTACAAGCATTTTACGGACGCATTCGTGAAGGTCCGGGAGTTAAAAAACGCTTATATCCAACGGCTCGTACCCGTAATTAAAGAAGGGGAGTTTGAGCCCTTTCAGAACACGGGAAAAGCCGGTGCGAAGGGGATGTATGATGAGAAGCAATTCAGGACCACGAAATCCCCCGCATTCCGCTCGTGGGAGTTAAAAGAACGGATAAAGCGTCCCGCCTTTTATGAAGTATACGATATCTTGCGAAATTGGATTATTCGGAATGAATGGCTGAAAGTTCTCTCAAAAGAACTCGTAAAAACATTTCAAAAGGATTCTGGATTTCAAGACAAATTCCTTAAGGGAAAGCGATTTTTCTATCCTGAGCTGAAAGATATTCTATCCGTGCTCAAGGATAATCGTTTTGGGAACTCGTCTAATGCCAATAGCAAACCCCCTTCTACCCATGAGCTTAACAACCTCATTTTCCAGCTACGTAATATATTTTTAAATGAAAATGATTTTTTATCGTATCTATTACATGATTCCTCTGCTAATTTAAATCCTTTTCAAGAAAATATTCGAGAATTCTTTTTGGGCTTAAAATTTACAGAGGATTTTTGTAAGAAAATTGTGGGTGGATTTCTCAGAAAAAAGAAGGGAAAACTCGAACCTATCCCCGAACCTGAACTTACCGGTTATTGGTTTACACAATATTTTCGAACAATTGGCACCATTACTACCAAGAAAATGAATAAATTCTATTCTAACCTAGCCGCAATTCAATCCTTTAAAGAGAGGCGAATAAAAACGAAAAGGCAACGTTCCCTGACGATTAAGCTTCGAGCCGAAAACGAAAGAATTATAAGGTTTATAGAACAGCGTGTTGGCATGGTTTCCTTCGCGTCTATTAAGGAATTCAAAAAGGCACGAGACATTGAACTTTCTTTAAGGAAGGAAAATATTCTAAAAGACCTCCCTCGTGTTTCACTACAAGACCTCATCAAGGATGCGCTTTCAGAAGAGCTAGCCTCCTATAAAAAGGAGGGAACTCATCTTGTCTTAAAGAAAATCTTTAAACCACCTAAATTACGCTATAAAATCGTTGAAACCAGCTTCACCTCATTTTATAACTATTTCAAAACTCAGTTGAGAAATAAAATTCGAGAGCTCATTAAAGAGGCGTTTTTCACGGCGATTTTTGTTTCTTTACTCTCTGAGGCACTCGTTTCTATCGGGAGAGATATCCATGCCCATGTGAGTGTTCCGAAATGTAAAAATCTTTCCGTATCTCAGACGGCAAAGGACGAAAAGATTTTTATAAGTAGCCTTTTTGGAAATGACCTTGAAGCTCTTGATTGTACTCAACTCACCGCAAAGATTGGATTTCAAGCGCGAAAATTCACCTCAGTGAAGATTGTTGATGAAAAGAAGCTTACAGTAGACGGAGAGAAAGTAATTATAAGTAGAATTGACCGATTATTAAGCGAAGGGTTCGCCCCTTTGAATCCGACGCTAACGCTCAAGCACCGCAAATTAATAGTACACCTTCCTTTTGAGCAAAAAAAAGGAGAAGAATCAAAACTATCTCATGTGCCTCTAAAAAAGGAGCGTGAAATGGGAGTAGATTTAGGGTTGCTTCATTTTGGTGTTGCGAGCATTCAAGATGCTCTTTTACAAAAAGAGATCAGGCATTATTTCCTCGGAGCGAAAGAACTCTTTGATAAGAAATTTGACGATAATACGGGCGAGTTGATTTCTCAAGAGAGGTTTAAGAACTCAAAACAAAAGACCCCCTCTACTATTATAAAGGACATCGTTAATCTCAGAGGCGAAATTAGGCATGTCCAGAGGAAACTTAATGAGACCAAGAATTTTATTGATGGAATCTATCACGAATTTAGGAATTCTCTCATAAAAAAGAATCTTTCTGAGTTTTCTACGTTATTATCCATGGATAACTATAAGTTCGAGAATTACACGTTTAACAACAAGGAAATGAGAAAATTAAAAACGATTCTCCTCAAGATAGAAGCCACTCCTGAACAGAAAGAAGAGATTCTTACAAGATTCGTGCCAAATTATCGTCATAAACAAGAAGTCAATCGACTTACCCGAGTCTTAGGTCTGCTTTGGAATAAGGTTAATAAATATAACGGGCAAATCGTTCAGTTGGTCTCTCATTTCATCATCAAGATTGCGATTTACCACGAGGTTTCCGTGCTCAAGATGGAAAACCTCAAATGGTCGTTACATTCAAAGAAAAAAGAGGCGGGAGCCTTTCTGGCCTTTTGGCAGGCTCATTGGTTTCATTCAGGAGTACAAGAAGCCGTCAGAACTCGATGTCTGCTTCATGGGATCCAATTTAAACGTGTTCCCGCAAAAAACACCTCTAAAAACTGCTCTCACTGCGGAAAGAAAGGAATAAGGGCTGGAAAAAAATTTTCTTGCCCACATTGCGGTTTAACAATAGATGCAGACCTCAATGCCGCACGAAATATATGTCAATACCAGCCAAAGAGTAAAGAAAGAAGCATTATTAGACACAGAAATTAAAATAATAAAATGACCTTCTGTTACAGGTCATCCAGATGAGGACGGACTCAGATCCATGAATGTCCAGATTTTAAGTAACGGTATGATCAGCTCACGATGGTATTTAGGATTTATCATGGTAGAATTCTTTAAAGCAGAGTCGTCGCATAGAAAGAAGATATCAAAATCTGTTTCAGCTAACATCTTTGTTGCTTGCACCGCTTTTTTAGTTCTCAATTCAATATATCTTTCTATCTTGCTTTTGTTTTTTCTTATTAATTTTATTAGTAATCCTAAGCCAAGTCCTTCCCAAATTGGTTCTAATATATAGTCTAAGTGAGCACAAGGAACAATTTCGTCCATTGGGAACTTTTTAAGCTTTTTATTGATTTTAGAAGCAAAATCGGGGGTTTCTTCCCATTCAACATCGTAGTAAGTATCGT
>JAUWNA010000538.1 GCA_030612905.1 Promethearchaeota archaeon | reverse complement strand
AATGGCGTTGAAATTATAGCACCTATAAGAAAACCGGCAAATATTGGAGTGGTTGCTTTTTCGCCCACGCCTAATATATTATCTACTAAATACGGAACTGAAGCGGTCATTGATTGTACCAACGTACGATATAAGGTGTATGACACAATAAAAGCAATAAAACTCTTTTGTTTCAAAGCGTCGCCCAAAGATTTAAAAAACGGAGGTCCTTTTTCTCGAGTTTCATATGTTTCTATATACCGATCAACTGCGTCTTGATCGTCTCTTACGCCCGGGATTGCCAAACCTATAGCTATTAATCCGACGATAATAACAACTCCCCCTTGAACTACATAAGTTGAAGGGAATCCTTGTGTAAAAAAAAGAGGAGGTAAAATCGCACCGAGAGCAACACCTACAAGTCCTACGGGTATTTGTAACCCCGTAGCAGTTCTCCGTTCCTTAACTGAACGAAATTTATCGGGGAACAGAGCTGAAAAGTTTACCCAGAAAAGTGAATTAAATGTATCAAATAAACACGTTGTAAAAACTAGCCATAAAAACAGTATCCAAGCACCTGTTTCGGGATTTACCTGAGGTGGCGTAAATATAAGTATGTAACTGAAAATAAAGGGAACTGCTCCCATTAGAATCCAAGGAAATCTTCTCCCCCATTTTTTCGTAAACTTAAAGGGTCTGTTAGTTAAATAGCCAACGAGAGGGTCGTTAATTGCGTTGTAAACGGCAAATATAAAGAATCCTAAACCTACTAACACCACATTTAAGCCAAGTTCTATCTCGTAAAAATAAAAGGCCCAAGTACCAAAAGCCATCGCTAAAAATTCGTTCATAAAGTTTCCGAAGCCATAAGAAGCCATGTTCTTTTTTGAATGTCTTACTTCATCTATTTCTTTTGACAAATATAATCACCTAATTTATTATTAAATTATTTTGTTATTCTTAATATTCGTCAGTGTTCTTTTTAAAATTAACTATCTTTCGGGTTTTTTTATTAATAAATCGATAAAAATGCTAAAAAAAATCAATAATTCTGATAATTTTAAGTTTCAATTGCTAAAATAGTTCCAATAAAAAAGATTTTTGAAATTTATTTATATTTTAAAACGAACTCAGAAATGGGCTCGAAGTATTCTTCCCTAAATGAAAGGATCGTATTATGTCCAGCACCCTCTATTAAAATTAATTTTTTGTCTATATTATTTGGAAGGTTTTTATATAACAATTCTGCTTCTGTAGGAGGAATTATCCAGTCTGTTGTTCCGTGAATGATTAATGTTGGTTTTTTAAATTTTCTTACCCTAGTATCGTTTGAATATTCTCCTAACGAATCGGAAGTCAAATATGGGCTACTTATTCGAAATAAATTTGTCATCATGTTGTAAACGCTGGCGAATCCACTTTCAAATATTATTCCGCGTAAGTCAGCGGGATTGTGTGAACCAATCTCTGCCGCACATACGCTTCCAAGAGATCTTCCTAAAATAAAGAGAGAGTTTAACAATCCATTTTGGCTCATCCATTCTCTAAATACAGTGTAAATCGGCATAGCATCAGATATTAAACTAGTATAATAAGGTTCGCCAGAACTAAAACCGTATCCACGAAAATCAACAACCGCTAGATTTACATTAATATCAAAAAACATTGGAGCTATGTACCGATAATCTAAAGCAATCTCGCCGTTTCCGTGGAATAACAAAATCGTCGGATTTTTAACATCGTTTTTATAGAAAAAACCTCCAATTTCTATACCATTAGCAATATTTAACTTGAGAATATATGTATTTTGGTCTAAATCGTTAGGTATTGCTATTTTTCGAGGATAAAAAACAATATTTGAAACTGCTGGATTGTCAATTAATAATTTCTTTTCCATGATAACGCTCCATTTTGGATTATTTAATTAATAAAAAGCAATTATTCTTTGATTTAAGAATATAATCGTATTCTATTAAATTCTTCTGACATTTTTATACAAAAACAATGCTTAAAACTAATAAAAAAGCTTAATTATGAATTTTATTATTAATT
>JAUWNA010000387.1 GCA_030612905.1 Promethearchaeota archaeon | reverse complement strand
TCCCATACATCTTCTGTGATGAAACATTCACCGTGTTCAATTGGGTTAAGCGTTCCGGGATCAACATTCAGGTAAGGATCGATCTTAACCGTAGATATATTGAAACCACGGAATTGGAGCACCTTTCCTATACTAGCGGTAACAACTCCCTTACCTATGCCAGACATTACACCTCCCGTAATGAATATAAATCGTATATTACTCTCATTGGGATCTGTCAATTCTATATTTCACATCTCCGATTTTTATAATAATTATTAATTAGTCTTTATAAATATATTAAATAGCAACCACATTTAATAAGAATTTCGAGATTATAAAAAATTAAATTATTGGTACATAATTAGGTTATAAAAAGACTTCTTGATGAAAAATTTGGATCTGATGTTATATTAAGTCCTAATCTTCTCAAGCCAGCTTCGTCTCCTGGAGTGGGTATATGAGTCGAATGCATTTCACAACCATAAAGTTCCTTTAGTTTTTCTATTGCAACTTTAGCAGAAGGATTGAAATCGGCACTTATACTTAAGGCTATAAGAGTCTCTTCAAGATTAAGACTCAATCTCTTGTTATTAAAAATTTCCGATTTTAAATAACTTATAGATTTTAGAATGTTAGGAGATAATAGATAAATGTTTTTAGGGATACCTGCTAATTCTTTGATCGTATTTAAGACTAAACTGGAAGCGGCGTGCATCAATGGAGAATTATTACCAGTTATTATTTTTCCATTCCTCAATTGTAATGCAGCTCCAGCAAATACACCATCGTTTCCTTTACCTTTTTTTTGGGCAGCTACAGACGCTTGACGAGCCTCTCCTACCACTTCTCGATCAAATACTGTGAGGTTCAATTCTTTCATTAACAATTCCGCTCTCTGTACAGTTTTCGTTTCCGCAACACCCATTGCATACTCACAACTATATCGAAAAAATCTTCGGATCAATTCCTGTTTTGCTGCTAGCTGCACCAGATTATCGTTAATTATAGCAAAACCTGCTTTATTTACACCCATATCAGTAGGAGATTTAAATACTAATTTATTGCCCATAATCCTTAGCATAATTTTCTTGACCACCGGAAAAATCTCAACATCTCTGTTATAATTTATTGCAGTAATATTATAAGCTTCAAGATGAAAGGGATCCACTTGATTAAAATCCCCGATATCAGCAGTCGCTGATTCGTATGCCATATTTACAGGATGTTTTAACGGCAAGTTCCAAATTGGAAAAGTCTCAAATTTAGCATAACCCGCATCTATCCCCCTTATATGCTCGTGATATATTTGAGAAAGACAAGTTGCCAATTTCCCACTACCAGGTCCGGGTGCAGTGACAATGATTATAGGTTTGGATGTTTCAATATAATCATTTGAACCATACCCCTCTTTACTTATAATTAAATCAATGTTAGTTGGATAACCTCTAATTAGGTGATGTGTTACTACTTTTATATCACGGCGTTCCAGTTTATTCATGAATTGTTTTACTACTTGTTGACCATTATAACGCGTCACTACCACGGCACATATGTTAATCCCCCCATCTCGAAGATCGTCGATTATTTTCAGTGCATTATTGTCATATGTTATGCCAAAATCTGCGCGAATCTTCCTTCTTTCTATATCTCCAGAATATATGCAAATAATAACCTCAATTTTATCTTGAAGAGTCTTCAAAAGCTTCATTTTCACATTTGGGTCGAATCCTGGAAGGACTCGCGAAGCATGATAATCATAGACCAACTTTCCGCCGAATTCAAGATATAATTTATTTCGAAATTGAGCGGCTCGATCTAGGATGCTCTTAGATTGTTCTTTTAGGTACTTTTCGTTATCAAAACCAATTTTATCAATAGTCATAGTCCAAATCTAACTTAGTTAAAACAATTTTTATGACTTAAAATACTACTTCCCTTTAAAAGTTGGGTCTCGTTTCTGAATTAATGCTTTCAACGATTCTCTAAAGTCGTGGGTTTTTAAAAGAGTTCTGAGAGCTTCGTTTTCAAGGTCTAGTGTTTTAAATAATATATCTTTAAAATAATCATGCATAGTTTTTTTCATTAATTTTAAAGATAAAGACGGACCTAAAGGAGGAATTAATTTTAACGCTTGTTCTCTTACAAATGGCATCAATTCTTCTTTTGGTAAAATTTTATTTACAAGTCCAAGCTCGTAGGCTTCTTGAGCAGTTATCTCTTTACCAAAATAAAGCAATTCTTTGGTTTTCTGAAAACCAATGTAAAAAGGAAGTAAAAAATCGGCGCCGAATTCTGCTATAACTGCACGTCTTATAAAATAAAAACCAATCCAAGCATCTTCGGACATATAAATTAAATCAGCCCCTATCAATGGCATAGTAAAACCCGCACCTACCGCCAGTCCGTTTATAGCAGCTATTACTGGTTTAGAAAAATCCCAAAATTTCATAGACAATCTTTTTATCGCGATGTCTGTTAGATCAATTTCGTCTAATATTTCTTTGGGAATTGAAGTAAACATGTTCATATTAAAATAACCCCCCGACGAAAACGCGTTAGCTTCTTCGCAACCAGTAATAATTAAAACTTTAGCATTTTTATCCTCTTCCATATCTGCTAACACCGTCTCAATTTCTAAAAAGGTTACAAATGACATTGCATTTTTCCTTTTGGGTTGGTTAATTTTAACAGTACAGATTCCATTTTCTTCCTTTTTATAGATTATATCTTGTATATCTTCGATTTTCATTTAAAATTCTCGATATTATTACTTTGAATAATAAGAAATTTAATTATACATTGTTTTTTAAAATATATGGATCTCTTAAATAAATTTAAAGAGGGCATTCTAAAAGTAATAGGTTATCTTGTTCCTGTTTTTCAATACATACCAAATGCTTCTTTATGGCATGGAATTATGAGTATTCCCTTAATATCATATTTTATAGCATTTTTGAGTTATCCTAATATTGCGGTGACGGATTTTGGAGTCTTCTTTTCTTATGGAGCTCCATGGAGTTATTTAGCTATATTTGGGGGGATCTTTTTCTTGTATTCTTTTTTTTATCAACTCTTTAATAGAAAAAAATTGAACACTAAAAGACCATATAAATATTTAAGACATCCTCAATATTTAGGG
>JAUWNA010000135.1 GCA_030612905.1 Promethearchaeota archaeon | reverse complement strand
GTTAAGGATAAAATCCCTAAAGGTTTTGATTTAACTAATATTAACATCGATGATTATAAGGTAGTGAAAATTGGGGAAGAATCTGAATTACAAGTCAAGATTGCTGAATTGAAGGGAACTGAATCATTAAGTCTTAATTACCCTTGTTCTGGACAGGGGGATTATCCAAGATATGAGCCAGAGATCATTGTTCAAGGTCGTGAGGGTTCTAAATTAACTCAATCATCTGATAATCAAGTGGGGGCTCCCGCTCAAACTGTCAAGGGTTCTATTACTTCAATAAGTACAGAGAAGAGTGCTATTATTAACGATCTTTTTTCAAATATTTTTAAGAAAATAGATCAAACCATAACCGGAAACGTCTTAAGCGCTTTCATAGAAGATATGAGGGACCAATTTCCCCCAGGGCCTGTTTTACATCAATTTATGCAGTTTGTTAAAGATATCAAAACAGACAAATTAGTTGTTGGTTCTTTAAGAGACGAAGTATTAGCAAAGTTAAAGGAGTTCAAGGAAAAATATACTTAAAAAATCTTTTTTTAACCTATTTTTTTATTCTTTTTTTAATTTAGAATCATCATTAAATAACAATTTTATAGTAAAATTACATTATTATAATGTATATGAATTCGCGCGAGCGTTACTTAGCAGTTTACGACGATAATGAGCGGAAAAAGCTAGATAGAGTTCCTACGCATGTTCAATATATTATGGAAGAATTTATCACACATAATAAAGAAAATATATTAAGTCAATATGGTGGAAAATTATTCAATAATCTTTATTTCGATATTCCTTTAATTTTAGGCTTTGATTCTATTTTTGCACCCTTTCCCTTAAGCTTTAAAGTTAAAAGCATTAAAGTGCACAGTGGGACGGGAAAAATCATTCGAATAAAAGAAGATGGACAATCAACGAGACGCAAAACTTCGTATTATGAAGGCGGATATATTAATAATCTTGAAGTTTTAAATGAACTTATAACTAACTTAAAAAAAATAGACAATAATGACCTAATTAAAAAGGCTATAAATTTTTATGATAAAATATCTCCTTACATCTTTCCTGTTTTAATCGTTGATGGTATTTTTGATCGTGTTTGGAGAAGTATGGGATTAGTTTCTTTTAGTCGAAATTTAAAAAAAAATACAAAACTGTTTCAAGAATTAATTAAATTTTACGCTAATTTAGTTCAAATTAATATTGAAGGATTGATAAACGCAACGGGAGGGAAAGGAAAGATTATCAATATTTTGGATGATGTTGCTTATAAAGGGCACCCAATGATTTCACCTGAACGTTGGGAAAAAGATTTTTTGCCTCATTATAAAGAACTTACTTCAATAATTTCCGATGCAGGTATGATCCCTCAAGTACATACTGATGGAGATGTAACAGAATTAATTTCATCTTTTAAAAAAGCAGGGTTTCGAGGGTTGCAAGGCTTTGAAGGAGGATGTGATCCTTACTATGTAAATGAACACCATCCAGACTTTGTAATAGTCGGTTTTGGAGACGTATCCTATACACTTCCTTATGGAACTCAAGATCAAATTGAATCTCACGTAAGAGAATTAATGAACGCTTTGAAAGAAAATAGACGCTTTGTTATAGGTCCCAGTACGGTTATATTTAAAGAAATTCCAATAGAAAATGTGAGAACATTCGTTAACGCTGCAATAAAGTATGGAAAATATATTGAAAATAAGGAGTAGTTTTTAGTGTAAACTTTTTAATTTTGGAATTTACCCATCTCTTTCTTTATTCTTTTTTGCACGCTAGAGACTTCCAGCTGATATTTATCAATTATTTTAATTTTTTTTTCAAATATTGGAGAATCAGAAATTTTCCTTTTTTCAATTTCTTTTCTAATAAAGTTATTATATGTTTTTATTTGTTCTAAAGAATTAATTATATTTTCTAAATATTCTAGGTTTTCCTTATTATTAGCCGAATTGATTGTTTGGTCCTTATGCTGTAGAAAAGCATAAAAGATATTCTCAGGTTTTATATCGTAAGATTGACTTTTTGAATAAGGTTCTAGCCTTACTTCATCCAATATATTAGATTCATAATTAACGGATATATTTTTCGCATAAGAAATGTTAATAAACTCATCTGCTCCTGATTGGTTTATTATCTCATCCAATTCTCCAAAATCATTATCCAATTTTAATTCGTCTAACTCAACTTGAGTCATTAGTGGCGTAAACCTTACTTGTAAATGCTTCTTTCCATAAAAGCTCTCCTCATAACGAATTATTTGGGTGTATGTTTGAATCAAATCTTCGCCAATTGGAGCGAACAAAACGCCTTCGTTCGGATCGAGTTGTTGTAATAATGTAGATATTCGATCTTCTTTTATAGCACCAGTTACGAGGATTTTTTGCCAAGGATATCGTTCACTAAATCCTAATAAAGGATTTCTTACGATCACTTCAACTTTCTCAAGAAGATTAGCTTTTCTTAAATTTTCTATAGTAACATTTGCTATCTTTGGATTTGCTTCTATTATTACAATTCTACCATTTGGAGCTAATTTATGAGCTAACGCGGCGATATATCCGCTTTTTGCTCCTAAAATAAGTAAATCGTCATTTTCATTCAAGATTAATTCTTGTAACATGATTGAAATCATATGGGGGGCAGAGATCGTTCTAAGTGTATCTGGGTGCTCTTTATTGAAGTAAAATAGAACTGGGGCATCGTTGTAAATTCTAACTTGATCCTGTATTTCTTTTGGTATAAATTCTTTTAGAGGAACATCTAAAAATGCCTTAAATAGCCTGATATCTCTCAAATAGCCATTAAAATATAGCGTAAATAACAACTGTATTTTTGAACGAAATAATTTACGATTTTCCATTTTGTCTACAAAATATTGATAAATATTATAGTTCTTATATCTATTTATATTAGAATATTATAAAATACTAATTGTGTCAAATCTGTTGGGATATTAAGTTATGTTTGTTTTAGAAGCGTCGAATTTTAAGGAAGCTAGAATAACAATATTTCTGATTTCTATAAATGTACTTTTGTATTTTTTTTTCTCTTTAGCTTTCGAGGATTTATTTTATCAATTGGTTCAAATTAATAGCAAAATCTTTGTCGAACTTGAAATCTGGCGCCTTTTCACTTCAATGTTTTTACACGGTGATATTATGCACCTTTTCTCTAATATGATCGCACTCTTGCTTTTTGGAACTTATGTCGAGCTCAATTTTTCTAAATTCGAATTTTTGCTAATATATGTCCTTTCAGGATTAATTGGAAATATGTTTTCATTATATTTGTTACTTTTCAATGTAATAAGCCTAGGCGCATCTGGTGCAATTTTCGGATTGATTGGAGCCACATTATCATTATTAATCGTGGAAAGGGATACTCCCTTAATAATGTTAGGCTTATTTTATGTGTTTTATTTCGTATTTTCCTCGTTTTCGCCCGGAATCAACTATTTTGCTCATATTTTTGGCTTACTAGGAGGATTTTTAATGGGTTATGTTCTTAAAAGGAAGAGAAAATCCTTTGAAACTTACTAAAATCATTTCTTTTTCTTTTTTTTGTTTCTCATAGCTATTTCCATCGAAAAATCTTTAGGACAAATGTCGTTTAAAGGGCAAATATCGCATTTTGGACGAATTGGCAGGCAAATTTCTTGTCCAAACCTCACAAATAATCGATTCACTCTAATCCATTGATCTCGAGGAATAATTCTCTTTAATTCTTCTTCGGTTTGTCCTGGTTTAGTTGTTTTAATCCAACCTATTCTATTAGGGATTCTATGAACATGAACATCCACAGGTATTGCTGGAATTTTAAAGGCGTATACTAATACGCAATTAGCTGTTTTAGCACCCACTCCAGGTAGAGAAACTAACTCTTCAAAATCTTTTGGTACAATTCCTTGATAATCTTCTTTTATTATTCGAGAAACTTCTTTAATGCGAGCCGCTTTAACCTTATAAAAGCCTGATTTGTAAACTAACGACTCTAAATCTTCTACTCTCGCTTCTGCGATTTCTTTTGGAGTTTTATATTTTGTAAATAAGCTGTTTGTAGCTTCTCTAGTATTTGAATCTCTAGATCTTGCAGATAATATTGTAGATATTAAGATTTTAAATGGATCTTGTTTTTTTCTAGCTAACTCGTCAAGGTGGGCTTCTCCTTCTAAAGCTTGTTCAATTTGGTCTAAAACCTTGATATGATTCATATTTTAACCGGGTTAGTTCATCTTTTCGAAAACATAAAGTTTTCTTTTTATTATTTGATTCTTTTTGGCATCGATTATAGCTCTAACTTGTCCTTTTTTAAATTGAAGTTTCCGATTCGATTTATTTACTATTCTGTTTAGATCTAACATTGGCACTAGTTCAAAGTTGTACCTCCTAGCTATTTCTTCAATTTTTAATTGAACTTCGCCTCCATCAATTGTATTAAAGATTGGTGATACTATACATATTCTACGCTTAGGTTTTAATACTTTATAACCTTCTCTAAAAGTAGCTTCGTAAATCGAGTTTAGTTTTGAATCAATAAGCTCTTTGGCTTCTGTGTAGTAGGGTTTTTGTTTATAAAAAGGTCCCAATTCAGGTTCCGTACAAATCCCATCAAAATATTCCTTATTAAAAGAAGACGATAATTTCTTAACATCTGATTTTTTAACCCTCTCATTTAACAAAAGTGGAATTGGCTCCTCAAGCTCTTTTAAAAGCCAATTTAAATTACGCAAAGTATTCTTAACTTTGGTACCATCAATATCAGAACCATAAAATTGAAAATCCTCTATCAATGCAAATAAAAGAACAGTACCGTTTCCCACAAATGGATCAAGAATTACATTATTTTCTCTTTCTTCAAATAAATTTAAAAAATTTAACATTATAATAGCCAATTTTGGCGAAATACTGCTTTTGAACTCCTTAAACGGCCTTTCTTCGTCAATTTTCTTTTTAAAATTCGGATCGTCAGCCGTAAAAGTACGCGCGATATATACTCCTTCTTCGGTAAAACCAAAGATTATTTCTGCACGATCTTTATTGAATAAGCCATATTTTATCAAATGATGGGGGAAAATTGGATTTAAATTACCCAATTTAATATTTTCTTCGGGGTATTTATAATATAACGATTTTTCAGCACCGTTCTCTTTTAACAAGCTCATAATGGATTTATTCAAAA
This sequence comes from Promethearchaeota archaeon, assembly GCA_030612905.1. Classification (GTDB taxonomy): domain Archaea; phylum Asgardarchaeota; class Lokiarchaeia; order Sigyniarchaeales; family SOKP01; genus SOKP01. The sequence goes on along the minus strand of JAUWNA010000135.1, from coordinate 929 downwards.
AAGGGAGAAAATGTTTTACCAACACATCAGAATAATAATCGTCATCAAATAAGTTTGGATAAATGGATACAGCGTAAAATAGACTTTCATTTTGTATTCTTGGAAATATTTTATTTAGCGTGGAGTTTATAACCTTCAAAATTCCCTTCCTAGTATAGTCAACCTTTTTGTATTTCTCAATTATTTTCGGAAAGCCGTCGTAGATAGTTTGTATATCGATAAAATCGTAGATTTCAGCGATTTTCTGGCAGCCTCCTAAAATATATTGAATTGTCATTAAATCGTTTACGTAATACCTGCTCTTCTGCAGCGATTCAAACTCAACTATCGCGATATTTGCTGAATAATCGGTTATACGTCCTTGAAATTGCGAATTCTTTAAAAGATTGTCCAGCTCTGCCAAAGACAGTTGCCAGTTCGACCCTAAAACAAATAAAAACCTATTCAAAAAAACACCTATTTATTGATAAAAAATGATTTACTGTGAATTTGAAAAAGAAGCATGTTATTTTTATTTTTAGGTTAAGTTGAGACTAATCTTCGTCTAAAACATAACTAATGATCTTAATTATGTCAGCTTTTCTGGCTTTAGCGGGGAGGTTAATCTCATGCTTTTTACAATAACTTTTCAATTCTTTCACGGTTAAACTGTTAAGATCATCTGGTAATTCTTCAGAAAACTCTTCTAGTGCGTTTTCTTTAGTTTCTTCTGTAGACTCTTCATCATCGTGCGTAAATGAGCGTTCAAATGTCTCTCCTGAAGCGTTTTCAATTGCACTTATGATATTTTCTAAATCTTCTTTCTTCCTTTTCGGTATTAAATCTATAACTTTTTCTTCTTCTTTTTCTTCTTTTGCAGCTTCTTTATACTCTTTTTTTCTCTGATATCTTTCTTGTTGAATATCTTTTAATTCCTTTATAATTGAATT
>JAUWNA010000487.1 GCA_030612905.1 Promethearchaeota archaeon | reverse complement strand
TAAAAAGAATTTATTTAAAAAAATGTCAATTACCCCTATACCTAATAAATCTTTTTTTTTTGCTTACAAGAATGTACAATTTAAAATATGAACTATTTATTACATTATCATTTCCACAATGATTGATAATGAGTAATACTAGACCAATTAATAAAGCTTAATCTATTAGATTAGAAGTGGATAACTCAATCTGTTTTTACAAAATATAAAAGGATAAAAATCCATTATTTTTTGTAAAAAATTACGATTCAATTTAGAGTATAAGTAAGTTTTATTACATCTGGTAATTTATTTTACACAATTAAATTACTTGACTTGAAATCTTATGAAAAAAATCATTTCTGTATGCAGGGGGGACGGCGTAGGTCCTGAGGTTGTAAATGAAGGAATAAAAGTCCTCGAAATCGTTTCGGGTTACACTGAGTTTGATTTTGAATTCAAAGAAGCACTAGCGGGAGGGGAAGTATGGAAAAAATTTGGTAACAACCTTCCTGAACAATCGTTTGAAACGATTAAAGATTCCGATGCGTTATTATTTGGCGCCATAGGTTTGCCTGATTTACCCTTTGGAGTGGCAGAAAGTGCAATAATGAAGATAAGACAAGGGTTAGATTTATACGTTAATTTAAGACCAATTAAACTATACGACATACTTCGCGAGAAATGTCCATTGAAAGACGAATTTATAGGTAGCGGAATAGATATCACTTTTGTAAGGGAAAATACGGAAGGGCTCTATAAAAATATAGGGAGTATAGACGAGAATTCTGCTCAGAATCTAATGCTTTACACCAGAAAAGGCTGTGAACGAATAATAAAGTATGCTTTTGAATTTGCCAAAAAAAAGGGACATAGCAAAGTTACTTCTGTTGATAAAGCAAACCTTTTAAAAACCAGTCAATTATGGCGCAAAATATTTCACGAAATAGGTGAAAACTATCCAAAAATCCAAAAAGAAGATATTTACATTGACGCGTATTGTCAATGGCTTATTCGAGCACCATACAAATTTCAAACGGTTGTAACGGGAAACATGTTCGGAGATATAATAAGTGACGAGGGAGCGTTTCTTATAGGAAGTTTAGGGATGGCTTCTAGTGGGAATATTAATCCTGGAAAAGTATCTATGTACGAACCTATTCACGGTTCTGCGCCCGATATCGCTGGAAAAGGCATAGCTAACCCTATTGGTACTATTTTAAGCGTAAAATTAATGCTGCATGAGTCGTTTAATTCACTTGAAATAGGAAACGAAGTTGATAAAGCAGTAGAAGAAGCCCTTAAGGAAGGGAGAACTATAGACATAAAAAGCGAAAAATTAAAAACCCTCTCAACCGCAGAAATGGGCGATTTAATCGCCGAACAATTAAAAAGTAGGTTAAAAAAGTAACATATTAGTATTTTAAGTTTCTCGTGTTAACTATAGTGTTTAACAAGAGCTTAAGGTAATCGTGTATTTTTTCTCTGTAATCAGGACCAATTTTGAGAAACATTATCGATACAACCTTTTCTTCTAAATCTTGGTCAATAACAAATTCTTCCATTAATTGGGACCAATTTTTATCGTCAGAAACTCGAACTCCAACGATAATTGTTCGTTTTTTTCTAATTTTTTGAATAATTTGAATTAAAACCTCCTTCCAATTAGGATCGATGTGTTCTTTATCTCTAGCGTCGAATATACAAAAAACACCGTCAGAATTAGATAGGTTAAATTTCTCGTAAAGATAACTACTTAAGATCACTCCGTTTTTATAAGTGTATAATTTTTCTTCGCTACTATCTTTTATCTTAGAAAAATCGCCTAATTTTTCGATATCCAATATAGTATGGAACCCTGGATTCCAGCTCATGTTACAAGTAATAAAAGTTAGTTCCAATATGATCAATTCTTTTAAAGTGGAATAAATCGCTTCTAATAAATCATCTTTGATTCTATCCTTTTCCTTTTTTTTACTTTTTACAATATAGTGGTAAGCAATTAATTCAAACGCGTCTTTAACGTTATTTCCCGTAAGTGCACTCGTTTCTATATAGGATGATGCATTTTCAGACAACGATTTGGCTAGTTCTTCTCCTTCTTCGGTAGATATTAATCGCTGTTCTGTCAAATCGCTTTTATTACCAATAATCACTATGGGAATATCTTTTTCTTCGATAAATTTTGATATTTCTTGATACCAACTCTTTACCTTTTCAAAAGATTCTCTTCTAGTAAGATCAAAAACGATAAAAGCAGCTTCTGCACCAGCGTAATATATCTTACGAAAACGTTTAAAATATTGTTGTGCACCAATATCCCATAATTGAACACCTATCTCATTTCCTTGGAAATCAAAATTATGTGCTAAAATATTTAGGCCAATCGTGGCTCTATAATCG
>JAUWNA010000505.1 GCA_030612905.1 Promethearchaeota archaeon | reverse complement strand
GCAAGATCAAATTCACAAAGTTTGCAAAATGAAAGGAGACACAGAAGAAAAACAAAAAAAATGGAAAGAAAAATATAGTTAATTTTTATCAGTATCGATTTTTTGAATGAATCGACTTGTCCTTGTTTCGATTTTTGATTTCATCGCGTAAAAAACTACTACTCCACATAAAACGATGATTAATTGAATAACAACGATTAATAGGTTAAACGTAAAGAGTAATCCGAAACAGACGATACAGCCTAAGAGTGCGATTATTGGTATCCACCCAATATTAGGCTTTAGTTTAAAAGGTCTTTCAAGGTCAGGCTTTTTCCTTCTTAAAGCTATTAAGCTGAGGTTCACCAAGAAAAAGGTAATGAGCACGCCAAAAACAGTAGCGTTCGCTATTATAGAGATATCTCCTAGAAATAGCGGCACCATCGTTAAAATCATTGTTATTAAAACGGCTAAAGCAGGCGTTCTATATTTTGGGGATATTTTGCTTAAGCCTTCTGGCAACGCTTTATCTCTAGCCATCCCGTACATCATTCTCGAGGTTACGATCATCATTATTAACACGGTATTTGCCGTAGCGAATAGTGCTATAAAAGACATTATTATACCTCCAATAGGACCTAAAACAGCAGTAGTTACAGCGTTTAAAGGGGCTGGAGAGTCTGCGATTTCACTATAGGGCAATATGCTAACTATTGATATAGCAGTTAAACAATACAAAACAGTTGTAATAATAATCGAATAAATTATAGCTTTAGGAAGGTTTTTAGTGGGATTCTTGACTTCTTCGGCAATGTTTGCGATATCTTCAAATCCAATGTACGCGAAAAATATTAAAGCAACCGCCGAAAAAACTACGGTAAACGAACTTCCTATAGGGAGCTCTAAATAATTGACCGATCCAAAATGTGGGATACCAATTATAATAATTAAAATGAGCCCAGCTGCTTCAATAAACGTAAATAAGATATTAGTCCATGTGGAAGCTTTGATACCAATAAAATTTACAAGGCTAAGAATTACTATAAGCAAAGCAGCAAATATTACTGTAAGTATGATCGACGGGATTCCAATTAAAGCCGCTAAATAATTGGCAAAACCTAACGCGACAGTTGCCGCTGAGAGTATGCCTGAAAAGATAATTATCCAACCTAAAAGAAACGATAAAATTCGAATTTTAAAAGCCTCTTCAGTGTAGACAAATTCAGCAGCACTTTTAGGATACATAGCAGAAAGCTCAGCGTATGATAGACCTGTTAAAGCTCCAGTAATCGAAGCCAATACGAAAGCCAACCAAGAGAGGTTTCCAGTAATTCCTACGACCTCGCCTATTAGGGCATATATACCAGCCCCTAAGACATTTCCAACACCGTAGACGGTTACGCCGAATAATGACACTCTTCTCTTTAATTTTGGCGTTTTTTTAACTTCTTCCAACATAATTCACCTTTCTAATAAAGAAATATAAATTATTTTATACTTAGTTTAATAAAAAGTTATATAGTAAGCAGTAGTAAACTGAATTAAAATTTAAGATAAAATGCAATTTATAACCTACCAAGGACAGAAATTCGAAATTTCTGATAACGCTTTAATTTTGGGTAATCAAGGAATTGAAGAAATATCAAAAATAGTTGGGCTTAAAGAGCTTTCAAATTTAAAGGCCTTATATCTCTTTAATAACAAGATTTCTGAAATTAGAGATTTAGATAATCTAATAAATTTGGAAAAATTGAATCTCTATGGAAATGAGATAACAAAGATTAAGAATTTATATTCATTAACCAAATTAGACACGCTATTTCTTTCTGAAAATAGAATTGAAGAAATTGAGGGTCTTTCCGAGTTAAAAAACCTGCAAAATTTATCTTTAGAAGATAATCAAATATCAGAAATAAAGGGTTTGGAAAGACTAAATAATTTAAGAAAGTTAAACTTTTTTGGAAATAACATTTCTGAAATCAAGGGACTAGAGAATCTCATAAATTTAATCGAATTAAGAATCGGTAATAACGCCATTCCTCACGAAGTCCTAGAGATTTGTGGAGGAATCAACAGTATTGGATACGCTAACAATCCAAAATTATTTGTTAAATTCTGTATTAAGAATTAAAAGAGAAAGATTTAAATTGTTTATTGTATCTTTTCTGGTCTAACAATACAGGGTTGCTGTCTATGGCGATGTGGTTTTGCTCCTTTTAACCTTATTTCTCTCCTCTGCTTAGCCTCTTCATAACGCCGTTTTTCTTCTTCGTTCTCTG
>JAUWNA010000249.1 GCA_030612905.1 Promethearchaeota archaeon | reverse complement strand
ATTGGTTCAAGTATAGGTTCTAAATGAGCACAAGGAACAATTTCATCGATTGGGAACCTTTTAAGTCTTTTATTGATCTTAGAAGCAAAATCGGGGGCTTCTTCCCATTCAACATCGTAGTAAGTATCGTAAAAGTAATCTGCCATTTCTTCAGTAGTGATGTAGTTTTTTAAATACCACGACCAATCTGAACCAGTCGGTGGCTTTTTCAAAAAAAGTCTGCCATCGACATCAATGTATTTGTTAGGGTCATCTGACTGAGGAACTGGATGTTCGTTCAAATATCTTTGAGGTAGAAGAACTGGGAAACCTTCAAAACCCCAAGAAGAATCAAACCCTAATTTTTTGTGAAAATTCAAATCTACATAATAATAAAAGTATTTTCTAACCCTTTTGAAATCAGCACCCCAATATTTTAATAGTTCTTTTCTAAAGCCAAGCATTATTTCTTGACAGAAAAGAGGTAAACGATCGACTTCTTCGTGGTTTAAAGCTCTTAACATTCTTTCTCGTGCGTTCATAATTTCTAGGATGTTTTAATATTAAATGTTGTATAAGATAAGATAAAAAGAAAAGAAATAATCCGAAAATAAATTTATCTATTTTCAAATTCTAATAAAATACATGGCAATATTAATTGAAAAAAATTATCCTGTGTTTACCATTGTTATTAATAATCCCGAAGTTAAGAACGCAGTAGATGGTCCTACAGCTCAAGAATTGAGCGCTGCTTTTAGAGAATTCGAAAACGACAAAAAAGCTTTAGTTGCTGTATTATGGGGCGCAAATGGAACGTTTTGTTCGGGTGCAAATCTGAAAGCTATAGCTGAAGGAAAAGGAAATCGAATTGAAAAAGAGGGAGATGGTCCGATGGGTCCAACGCGGATGTTTTTATCAAAGCCAGTTATTGCAGCTATAGCCGGATATGCTGTTGCAGGAGGATTAGAACTTGCTCTATGGTGTGATATGCGTGTTATTGAGAAAGATGCGATTTTTGGAGTGTTTTGTCGTAGATTTGGAGTACCACTTATAGATGGCGGTACTGTAAGATTACCAAGACTTATAGGATTAAGTCGTGCTATGGATATGATTCTTACTGGACGCCCTGTGAATGCTGAAGAAGCACTCGCGTGGGGGCTTGCTAATCGAATAGTTGATATAGGTCGATCGAGAATAGAAGCAGAAAAATTAGCAAGAGAAATTGCGGCTTTTCCAAAAACTTGCATGAGAAATGATCGCTTTTCCGCTTACGAACAATTTGGATTAGACATTAAAGATGCGATGGTAAATGAATTTAAATACGGTCTAAAAACCTTAGAAAGCGGAGAATACATAGAGGGAAGCCAAGATTTTACTAAAGGTAAAGGTAAACACGGTAATTTTAAGAAGATATAAAATAATATGATATGGTGATTAGATGATTATGTTTGAAGAATTTAGGGTAAAAACCCCAGAAAGAGAAGTTTTACTAGAAATTACAAATGAAATTAGAAAGATTGTAAGGAATTCGCGCATAAATGAAGGCGTATGTCGTGTATTTGTTCCTCACACTACTGCTGGAATAACTATTAATGAGAACGCAGATCCCTCTGTTATGAAAGATATTTCTAATTATTTGAACAAATTGATACCAAAAGACGGAAGTTTAGGATATTCGTTTAAGCACATGGAAGGTAACTCAGACGCGCATATTAAATGCTCTTTAACAGGACACTCGTTAGAATTATTGATTCATGAGGGAAGATTAATGCTTGGAACATGGCAAGGCGTGATGTTTGCAGAATATGATGGCCCACGAAACAGGAAAGTCTTTGTCCAAGTTCAAGGAGAAATTAATTAAGAGAATGTCAATAAATTATACGTTATTTCTTTACTAATTTCAAAGTTATAAAGAATGTGATAACTATTAAACCATTGATTAAGTAAAAAGGTGCAAATATATATATTTCTCCTAAACTACTAATAACAATTGGTCCAATAGCGCTACACAAAAACCCTATAGTGTTGTTAAATCCGATGCCCGTACCTTTTAAATTCGGGTCAATCTTTTCGATAATGTTCAATAGTAATGTGTTTCCTGCGGGTTCGTACAACGCCAACCCTATACCAACAAGGGTCGAAATAGTTAAAAATACAATCAGATTAAAAACAAAACCAGTCAAGAACGAAAGAGCAAAAAGGATAACAACTATTTGTCCTATTAACATCAATTTTCTTGGGCTATAATGGTCTATTAATCTACCAGAGATAAACACAGAAGTAATGTAAGCTGCTACAATAAGGATTAAAGCATAGCTCGTTTGAATTTCGTCTAAAATAAATTGGACTTGTAAGACCCAAATTAAATATGCCATAATTCCTCCAAATATAAACCACCTTACGCTATTTAAAAAAATTGTAATTATAAACTGTTTTTCTTGTAATAAGATTTTTATATTTTCTAGATTTAGCGACATTTTATTCTCATTTTGGGGACTTTCTAAATCGGATTTTACCTTTTTGTTTCCCCTTTCTTTCAAGAAAATAATCATTACTACCCCTGATAGTATCGTTAAAATGCCCGAAATAGAAAATATATTCCTAAACCCTAAATATGAAGAGATATACCCCCCAATAACTATACCTCCAAAGTAGCCTAAGGACATCGATAACGCGTATAACCCCATTCCTTTTCCGTGCTCTTCTTTCTCGTAAATATCACCAATAATTGCTTGTAAAATTGATGTATAAGCTCCTGCCCCTTGAATTGCTCTAAAAATTATAAGTTGAACAATGTCTTGAGCGATAAAGCATAAAAAAGTTCCAATTATGTATATGATCAAACCGATAAGTACAATTAATCTTCTGCCATACTTATCAGACGCAGCAGCGAATGGAAATTGAAACAGAGCTTGCGTTACAGAAAAAATCCCTATTACGATTCCATAAGCGGTAAGCGTTCCAGATAGGCTTATAATAAAAGAAGGTAAGCCAATATTGACCACGCTTATTCCTAAATTTCTAGAAAATACTCCCAATAAGACAACAAAAAGCAAAATTTTTACATGCTTTCCAAAATTGCTCTTTGAACGCTTTAAATTATCCTCAGTTTTAATCCCCATTTAATCCATTTATAGAAATTAAGAAATAAATTTAAACTTACTTTTCGCAATATTTTAAACTTTTAATACTCATAATTACATAATCTTAGTTATTAATATTGGAAAAAAGGGATAATAATGGAGTTTGGATTTAATTCTTTATCAAATTTAGCCCAGATTAGGAAAGATGTGAAGAGAAAAAGAATTTCTAGCTACGATAAATCAGGGGCAAATGCTGATTTCTTTACCTTCAAGGGCAACGAAATTAGAGAAATTTGTAACATTGAAGGTGCTGGAATGATAAAACACATCTGGATGACGATTGCCTCGGGAGACCCTTATTACTTGAGAAAAGCAGTTATTAGAATGTGGTGGGATAACGAAGAGCACCCTTCAGTAGAGTGCCCAATAGGAGACTTTTTTGGGGTAGGGCACGCAAAAACCGCAAATTTTTGGAGTTTACCGCTTTCTATGGGGCCCGAGGACGGAAAAGGATTTAATTGTTTTTTCCCAATGCCATTCTCAAAACGAGCTCGAATAGAAATTGAAAATGACAATGATACCGCCTTGGTAGTTTATTTTTATGTTGATTACGAAGAATATACCGCGTTAGATTCTACTTACGGTAGATTTCATGTTTTTTGGAATCGCGTGAATCCATGCGAAGGAAGCGATTATATTAAAAAGAAAAAAGTGGAATTCTCTTTTAGAAAGAATCCAACGCACGAGAAAGATTATTTTGTTATGCACGCTGAAGGTGAGGGTCATTTTGTCGGATTCCATCTAGATATTCATAATTTATACGAAACTGAGAAGCACAATTGGCCTGGTGAAGGGGACGATTACATAGAGATCGATGACGGTGAAATTATACTTTACGGAACTGGTACTGAAGATTATTTTTGTACATCGTGGTGCCCAACTCAATACTATTGTTCACCCTACTTTGGAATTCCATTGCCAGGAGGTAAAAATTGGAGCGGAAAAATATCATATTATCGATACCATATAGAGGACCCGATATATTTTCACAAAAACATTACAGTAAAGATAGAGCACGGTCACGCGAATCAACGATCAGACGATTGGTCTTCAACAGCTTACTGGTATCAAACAGAGCCACATCAGAAATTTAAATCCTTTCCGGTAGTTGACGAAAGATTACCTAG
>JAUWNA010000554.1 GCA_030612905.1 Promethearchaeota archaeon | reverse complement strand
GTCCTCAGAAGTCCAGCTGCCGTTATCTTCGATGGTCTCGTTCCATGTATCTAATAATTCCATCGTAGTAGAATTGTATTTTTTATAAGTGGTTTCTGTTTTTTTGTAGAACGAATTTTCGTGCTTGAAGTCGTGTGTCATGTGGTATATATTATACTCTGCGCTAAAAGTACCGTTTTTAAAGCCAACCCAAATAAAGGAAACCGAAGTCCCGTAAGAGATACTCACTTTGTATACGTCTAAATTAACGTCTAAAGCGTAATCTCCGAACAAGGAAAGGTTTGAAAAGTAGGTGTAATTTACGTTGTAAGTAAACACGGATTCTTCTTCGATCCACTCGGAATCGCTAATCGCATATCCACGCGAATGATTGAATACCTCGTTATAGGTACCTGTCTCGTTCATTAAAAAGGTGTCGTTGTTCCAAACTCTGTTTATCTGTGCGGAAAAGGTCTCTAACGCCCAATCGTATTTGATATCTTTGGGATCTATGGATCCTTGAGCTTTTACTAGAGGAATTACTGGAAAAGCACTTGTCGCTAACAATAATACCAACACGATAGTCATTTTAGCTTTTTTCATTTTATTCGCCTAATATTTGTTTTTTGTTTTTTTTGAATAGTAAAAGTGCATTCATTTAATTTAAAATTTTTATTTTCATTTTTATTTCGACTTTTTATTTTTCAATTATTTTTTTTCTTCTTACTGTTCAGAACAGAATTTTAACAATTATTCTTAATTGATAAAAGGTAATATTTAAATTTTTTGCAAAGTTATTACTAAAAATTTAGGACTTGTCAGATCTATTACTAAAAAATTAGGAATTCCTAAAAAATTAGGAATGGGATTTCTAGAGTTTTGTGTATAAAAATTGGGGTATTATTTAAAAATGTGTGCTATTTCTGACTGATATTATTCAGATTGACAAATTTGTTATCAAAAAATTCGTCTAGTTTAGGAGAAAATACGTCGGGAAAGTTGTTGGGGATAACAGTACTATATTCTCGAACTATAACTTCTCGGATAAAAGACAGTAATTCAGGTTTAGTAGACAATACGAAGTTAACTAGATTATCGTCAACCTTCACCATAGGGGCGCTGCTCTCGTCCATCTTCATGACAAAACTCCGTATATCGTTATTATAAGGCGTTAACATTAAGTCATTTAGCTGTCGAAGTCCCTTTTCAGATAATTTTATGTCTATATATTTATTATTGTCTCGCTCAACTTCAATAACGCCTTCTTTTTCAAACTCTCTCAAATAACCGTAAACGTTTTTTTCCAAACTACACTCTTCTTTTATATTTTCTGGTATTGTTTTTAATCTTTCGTTCATTCTTATTTTAATGCATATTTTTATCTGGAGCCTTATTTTAAGATTTTCTTTCATTTCTGGACTTAAAATATTGTTGTCACCTTTAATTTTTTAATAATTTTTGCGTTTAGAAAATTTATTATCCTTGAATATATAAAGGAAAAAGTTGGAAAAAATAATTCCCCACCTAAAACTTTGTCTAACCCGCTTTCAAACTTCACTTTGTTTTACCGCTTTTTTTTGCAAATCATTCCAAAACTCTAACCAATTTGACTTTCTTAAAATAACTGTATACAACCCTAAGAGTAGTTGTTTTTGGCTAATTTTTGTTTTTTAATATTTCTACTTATTAAGTTTTAACTTCATTAAATATAAAGCTAACGCTAGAAGAGAGCAGATGATTGTGTCATGATCGGTTCAAAAAAGTGTCATGATCATGACATTCACAAATAGGACTTCTTAGTAGAGCCTTTGGGCTTAGAACTCTTTACTTCTTCTATCGACGCACTATGCGGTTTTATACGGATTTCGCTTAAATCGT
>JAUWNA010000289.1 GCA_030612905.1 Promethearchaeota archaeon | reverse complement strand
GAGAGTAATCGATTTAATCCATTTATTTTTTACAATTTGTTCAAAAAACGCTGGAATGAAAGGTTTACCTTTATCTCCTTCTTCATGTCCCTTACCCTCAATATAACAGAACTCGTGAGTAGTGCCCCAAACACCCATTTTTTCAGCGTCAGAAATTAAAAGAACAACTCTATCTCCTTTTTCATTAGCCATCTTCCTTAAATATTCAATGGATAAGTAAGTTGGTTTCCATGGCGTTAGATATCTTAACGCCTCATTAATCGGAAAGATTCTAAGCGTTTTCCCCTCATCTTCAGTAACATAAGAATAAAGGGTATCTTTCTCCGTAATTCCAGTAGATCTGAAATGATTATCGTCAACGATTGTATATTTCAATCCAACTTCACTTAAAAACGAGGGATAATTTGGTTCCCAAACTCTCTCTGATAACCAAGCCCCTTTTACATCTAATCCAAACTCTTTTTTTATTAGGTCAGATAACTTCTTTATTTGGGCTATTTTGTCCCTATTAGGTATAATCGCAAAAATAGGTTCGTAGTAACCTCCACCAATTATTTCAATCTGCCCTCTTTTTGCCATAACTTTTAACATTTCTATAAAATTTGGCTTATTATTTAAGAACCATTCCAATAAATTTCCTGAAAAGTGAAGAGTAATCTTTACTTTAGGATTTTTGAATACATTCTCAATTAAGGGTTTATATGACTTTTCATAGGCATCCTCAATAACAAAATCAAAATTATCCACTGGTTGATGAAAGTGGAAAACAATAGGAAGGTGAATCTGTATTTCGCTCATAATTAGTAAATTAAAAAAAATTTTATTATAAAAAAATTAAGATTTGATGACTTTAAATTTATTTGGTAAATAAAATATAGATAAAAAGGAATCCCCTATTTCCTATAATTTCTAATTAATTGATATATTTGAAATTATTTCTAATATTTTATTAAAGAAATTAATAGCTTTATGGGACAAACCCTCATTAGATATAAAGGTTTAAAGTATTAATCGTTCTAAAGGAAAATGGGAATTATATTTTATAAATTATTAAGGAAAAAGACTTGGAAAAATCAATATCTATTTTTATTTCGCTTATTAATAAATTCACATAATTATTAAAACGAGAAAATCATAATTTGTACTTAGATATGGTTCTTAAACAGCCAGAACATTCTTCTCTGTACAAAACAAAAAACACAATTTCGTACAAAGTTAAGATTTTAATCTTAGGATCTGCTAAATCTGGGAAACATTTATTAGGTTTAAAATATACACATGGCTTTACATGTAGGTTTGAATATTCTATCGGTGTTGATATCTCTGTAAAGGATTTCACGCTCCCAAATGGAGAAAAGATATCAAATACTTGCTGGACATTTGCTCCTCAAGAGAGGTTTCAACATTATTGGTCTAATTTTTTTAGAGGAGCTTTAGGGGCAATTATTTTGTTTGATATAACTAACCTTGAAAGTTTCAAAGAAGTAAAATCATGGATGCTATCAGTTCGTGAACATATTAATAATATCCCAATCATTTTAATGGGAAATAAAGTTGATTTAAATCACAAGCGCGCTATTTCATATGAAGAAGCAAAAAAATTCGCTGAAAAAGAAAAATTTACCGCTTATATCGAAACCTCTGTAAAAGAGAATGTTAATATTATTGAAACTTTAGAGTTGTTAAACGAGATTATTTATTACCATTTAAAATCTGGAAGAGATACTTTTGATCCCTTAGATTTAGATAAATCACTAAAAATAAAAATAAATAATTTGAAATTAAATCCTTAGAAAATAGCTTTTTCTATACTCCAAAAATCTTAAACATTTTAAGATAGTATTTAATTTAAAAAATATATATAAGATGGCTAGTTAGAAATTTATCTTTAATTATTATTATTAACTTAATGATGAATATGAGAAATTACTTTGATAAAAATTTGATTCAACAGGTATTTAACTCAAATGAATTTAAAGGATGGCTTCTATCAAGAAGATGGTTTGGAGATAAATCTTCGTTATCAAATTTAGCATTTAGAGTTACACTATCCTATTTCAAGATTGTATCAGAAAGAATTTTTTTAACTATAATCGAAATAACTACTCAAGAATATACAAAATCTTATTTTCTACCTATGATATCTTACGAAAAAATTCAAGAAATCCTTGAACCAAGGGAACAAACAAGCGACAATATAGTAAAATTAACAGAAAATACGTATAGTAAAATGGTTGCTTTAAATGTTTATGATAATCAAAAAGAGAAAATTATCTCACTTAACCTCGTTGAGGCGGAGTATTGCGTATTTTTTTGGAAAAAGATGTTGTTTGATAAGAAAATAACTGAAACCTTCCCAAACTTGTCTATGGAACTTACCCTTTATTCTGAACAGTTTGAAGATGACATTAACATGACAAAAGTACGCAGCCTAATAGAAGCTAGTTTGTATCCTGAAAGATATGAATATGGATTAGAACAATTGGGTGGGGGAAATACCACAAATTTACTATTTTCATTAAAAATTTACAAGAAGGGTGCCAATGAAGAACCTATTTCGTACATTTTAAAATCATATAAAGATTATTCGGGAAGTTTAGAACCGAGAACTTTGTTTGTGTTAGTTAAAAACAATTTCCCAAATGCTCCCAAAATATATGGAACCATTAAACTCCAAGGTAAAGAAACAATTGGTATACTTGAAGATGTTTCAAATATTGGAAACCTTGGTGACATTTACTGGAACGAGGTTAATAATATGATATATGATGTTTTTAAAAGAGTAAATGACGACTATTCCTATCTTAATAATAAAGAGGAAATATCCAATATGATTAAAAAACATTGTGTTGAATCGCTAAAGGTTTCTGAGAAAATTGGATTTCAGATCAAGAAATTACACAAGGCTTTGATCTTAAAAGATGATCCCCTTTATTCGAAAGAGATGGTTGATAGTAAAAAATATTTGAAAAATTATACAGATAATTTAAATTCCATAGTAAGTAAAATCCTGAATTATACGAGTAAAAAACCTGAAGGAGCATTTTATAATTCGCCTAAAATTACGGCAATCTTCCTTGATATTAAGGATATTATCGAAAAATTTCGTTCTGAATTTGATATTGAACAGATTACTATACAACCAGTTCACCAGGACCTCCATTTTCAACAAATTCTATACAACAAAAACAACAGCGATTACATGTTCTATTTTATCGACTTTGAAGGAGATCCTCAGCTTTCTCAAGAAGAAAGGAAGACAAAGTTCCCCATTGAAAAAGATTTAGCGAGTTTTCTAAGATCTTTGAGCTACATTAAATTTAACACTCTAATTAACTTCATTGAAAAAAAAATTGTAGATAAAAATAAATTTGAAGTTCCCGCAGAATTCCTTTTTAGCCTTTATTTTAGAAAGTCTTCAAAAATTAGTGAAAAACATAAAACTTTGGAAATTGCGTTAAACCTACTTAATTTATGGGAACAGAAATTAATGGGAAAAATATTCGATAAAAAACTTAAACTTCACTTTACCCTAATTAATTATTTTACAATAGAAAGAACATTGCACGAATTAAATTACGAACTTCTCTTTCGGCCAAATAATGCTATTATTCCTATTTTGGGGCTTAAAGAAATTATTGACAAAAATTGATTTTTCCTTAACTTCCATTCTACTATTATTTAGGAATTTTCGCGAATTCGTAAGAATAATGTGACGAAGAAATGTCCAACTCTTTAATTTCACTTTTATATTTTTGGCGTAAACTCTTATTACCTTTCATTTCTTCTTCAATATAATTAGAATTTAACTCTTTTTGCTTAAATAACCGCCATAGAAAAGCTTCAACGAATTTTTTCGGCCCAAATTTTTTAGTGGTTAGCAGGTAGTTATTATCGTCAAAAAAACTG
>JAUWNA010000472.1 GCA_030612905.1 Promethearchaeota archaeon | reverse complement strand
TAAAATCAGCATATATTGTAGCCTAAGACACTAACACAAATTTATCATTTAATGGTTATTCCATAAAATCAAATAAGTTCTCTCGTGCTAGGCGGTAATTTCTATGCCTTTTGGGGCATAATCATGTCTGCACGCTGGGTGCTGACTCGAATCTCATCGCACGGTATTACCTTAGCTTGATTAAGAGCCCATTTTTGATGCAGTAGGTTTTTGATTAATAAACTCAGGATGTCCGCATAAGTTTGCACACGTAATCACGGGTTATCATACGTGTCCTCGAATATGCCAATGTTCCATCATCATTTTTCCCATGTAATAATATAAAAGCTGAGCTAAAAAATTTATTCTATTTAGGTGGGAAATTTAATTTACTTTTGGCTAAGAAGATTTAAAATATCTTCGTAAGATCCTAAGAGCTTTTTAATTTTGGGGTTGTTTAATCCTTCTTCTATGTTACCTTCAAATACCGTCTTTCCATCGTTTAACACAAGCACTTTATCCGCCCAATGTTCTATAAAAAAAAGATTATGAGTAGTGAACAAGATTGTCATCTTTTCTTCTTTTCTAAGGGTTTCTAAGATTTTTAGATGGTTATAAATCGATCTAAAATCGAGATTTGCGAACGGCTCGTCTAAAATTAACAATTTAGGCTTCATAACTAGCAATCCCGCCAAAGCAGCTCGTTTTTTTTGACCCCAAGATAAATCATACGGAGAAAATTTTCTATATTCTGTTAAATTAACTGCTTCGAGCGCCCAATTAACTCTCTTTTTCACTTCCTCTTCTTCCAGACCAAGATTTCTCGCTCCAAAACCTACATCTTCTTCAATAGTTGGCGCAAATAATTGGTCGTCAGGGTTTTGAAATAAAAAACCAATTCTTTGTCTGAGCTTCCACAATTGATTTTTGTCTCTGGTTAAAATTTCGTTAAATACTTTAATGGTTCCCGATTTAGGTTTTAGCAAACCAACCAACAATCTTAACAGTGTAGTTTTACCGGACCCATTGTTCCCTGTTAAAGCATAGATTGAATTCTCTTCTATTGTCAACGATAAATCGTTTACGGAAAAATTTGAATTATACTCAAAGTTCACATTTTTAACTTCTACGAGAGGAATAATTTGAAAACCTCCAAATATATTTGTTCTAAACTAATAAAATAGATGACATAAATTACGATGCTTAAAAAGATAACCACGATTGATATATCTACAAACTTTATTTTTCTTGAAGCAAAAGTGATGTTACCGGAAAAACCCCTCATTTTTAAACTCTCGTATAATTTTTCGCTTCTCTCCATGTTGTTTACTACATTCTTTCCCATTATAAATCCATGAGTTTTAAGCCTTCGCCAATATGATGTGAAGTTTTTTCCCCTTAAATCTTGTGCTTCTAATATCTTTCTATTGGATTTTGCAAGAATTGGTATGTAATGAAGCATAATAACAATGCTTCCAATGAAAAATGATGGAATTGCTCTGAGTTTAGTTAAAGCTTCAATAAATTCTGAATAGGTTAAAGACATGAAGAAAGTTAGAAATACAAACATGGCACCTATAATTCGAAAAAATAAAGTTGTAGCAAAAATTAGACCTTCTTTATAGATATTAAGCGAAATTCCAATATTTAATTGATAAATCACGGTGTTTCCAACGTATAAAGGTACAAATATCGTAATAAGTAGGATAAAAGGAAGTAACGCTTTAAGTTTTGAAAGAGTCTTTGTAAGATGTAAGCGAAACACTAAATTAAAAATTAAAACTACCAATATTATTGTAACGACTAAATAAACATCGTTTATAATTAGGAAAGGGAGGACAAAAATGAACGGGAGGATAAAACGAACTAGTGGATGAATTTTATTTAAAAAGTTTTTCTCATCTTCGTGTTTAAAAGGCAATTCTATGTCCAATTTCTTAGTCTCCCTTAATCTCTGTTATTTAAATCAATTCGTAGCATTATTCGTTATATTTAAATCTCAGAAAGCTATATTTTGCGACTTCATATTATTTTATAAATTTATCATACCGTTTATAAATAATACTAAATTATGATAAAATATTATTCATAACAAAAAAATTAATCGATAATAAAATATAGGTAAATAAAAAATGCATATACCAGATGGATTATTAGATCCAATCACAACTGTAGTGCTCTGGATTGTTACAATTGCTATTATGATTCTAGGATATTTTAGAATGGGTAAAATGTTTGAAAAAGAAGATTCTGAAAAGATGATTCCATACATTGGAGTACTAGCAGCAGTTATTTTTGCGTTTCAATTTGTTAACTATCCAGTTCCAGGAGGAACCTCCGGTCATTTGGTTGGAGGAACTTTAGTAGCTATTATACTTGGTCCTTGGGCATCCGTTATAGTTTTATTTTTAATTTTAGTTATTCAAAGCCTTTTTGGGGATGGGGGGATTACCGCGTTAGGACCTAATGCCTTTAATATGGGGATAATTGGTGGTATTGTAGGAT
>JAUWNA010000050.1 GCA_030612905.1 Promethearchaeota archaeon | reverse complement strand
AGAAGATTTAATGTTTTCACAACGCTTGTATCCTCATCTTCATGATACTATTGGCTTCTATTTTTGTCTTATAAAAAAAGAAGATTAATAAATTTGGAATTTCGGTCTATATAGATTTATATGATAAAATAAATTACTTGTAAATCATAAGTTGTATTTTTAGTGGAATCCTCATTGTTATGTTGAATCTTCTTAATAGGTACCTTAAGAAAAATACTAATATTCTTGAAAAAAATAATGTGTTAATTCTACAAAATAATAGGAGGATTGAAACAATCAATAAAAAAAGCTATCAATTTTTTAGGCTTTCAAAAAGGTTAAGAACTATTTACATTTTATTTGTTTTCAACGATTGTTTTTATCTATATTTATTAAGAAGCAATCTTTATAGAATCCTTAACAGAAGTGTAATAGTTACCAATAATTGGAAATTAATAAAACTTGAAATTCTGAAAGCCTCTGCATTTCAAGAATATTGTGTAGATTTCAAACTTATAATACAATTAGTTACCTCTATTATGGAACCCAAGATTTTATCTAAGTCTATAGGATTAGAACACCCTAATGTGAGGAGAGTTATAGAGATAGCTGAGGAGATTATGAGTAAAAATAAAGTCCTAAATATTGAAACTCTCTACAATGTGGCAAAAAAAAGCTTGAAATTACCCCGAAACGGGCTCTTATTTATAATACAATTTTTAATTAATAAGAAAATTTTAATTGAAGGTTCGAAGTTTTCAAGGGAAACGGTTCTTTTAAATCCTACTAGAAGAGGGCTTTACAATTACATTAGAGCGAATCCCGGCGCACATTTCTCTATTTTAAGAAAGAATGCGTTATCTGACGAATCTGGGAGTTCAGGGCAATTAGTATGGCATTTAGAGATGTTATTAAATTTTAATTATATTTATAAAGTTAAAGTAGGAAATTACACAGTGTTTCTTCCCATTGAGATGGAAATTGAATTAGGAATTATCAATTTTTTATTAAGAGATAAGATAAATAGGAAAATTGTAGATATATTAACAACACAAAATTCAATTAAAAATTCAGAAATCTTTAAATATATAGATGAAAAACGGGAACAAGTTAATTATCGACTAAAAAATTTAATTGGCTATAATATATTATGCTTTAAAGAAGATCCAAGTAAGGAAGTCTATTTAAATCCAGATAAGCAAGAGGATGTTATTAATATATTAAATAAATTCAAAATTAGTTGATATAAAAAATAATTTAAATTAAGCAAATGGAATGAGAAAATGGTATTAAATTGGACACCTGAAATAATCGTTGAAATTTTCACAAGTATAATTATATTACTAGCTACTCTATTAATGTACACTGCACCGAGAACTAAGAACATTAGATCTTTATATTATATTAGATTAGGTCTCTTTTTTATGGGCATGCTCTTTACCTTGGACTTGTTGGCAAATCTTTTTTTGATCACATTGCTTTCTCGGATTTCTGGTCTTATGCTCTTTCCTAGTGCGGTGTTTCTTGCGATTGGGATCAATTATACGATTAAAGAAACATCTAATTCACCTTTCTTAATTATAGTAGTTGCTTTAGGTGTTTTATATTATTATCTTGCGTTTCTACCTGGAGCTGTCAGATTCGAATTAGTGGGAGGGCATTTAAATTTGAATTGGACTGGATTGTATGAATTGGTGGGCTCAATTTTTATATTCTTTGTTGGTAGTGCATCGTTTTATTGGGGTTTAAAAACTTGGTTAAATGCTCCATTTTTGATAAAAAGAGAAGCTCTTATATTTTTTATAGGTACTGTAATAAATGGGCCATTAACTCTATTTATATATCTATTTTATTATTGGAATCCAATTTTTATTCTATTTGCTTACGCTACTACAGGTTTAGGAATCTTAATTCTTTGTTTAGGAATAATAAAAGAGCCTAAACTCCTTTATATTTTACCGTTTACTGTTAATAGGCTTGTTGTAAGAGATCGAAAAGGAAATCCATTATTCGAACACGAGTGGTCTCGTTCTAGCTTAAGTGAATCAATTTTTCCAGGATTTCTAAATGCTGTGCAACTTATGAGCGAAGAAGTTATAAATTTGGGGGGGCTCTTGGACATTAAATTAGAAGAAGGTATCTTTACTTTATATGAATCTGAATCAATCTCAGTTGGTTTAGTCGCATCTAAGTATTCTAAATTATTACGAGAGTGTGTTGTACAATTTACTCGAGATTTTGAGCAAAAATTCAAACCAGAATTGAAAAAACAGGTTAAGGATATAGCACAATACGAGGGAGCATTTGAATTGATTGAAAAATATTTTTCTAATTTTCCTTATAAAAATATTAAAAGTAAAAAACAACCATTATTATTAGCTGGAAAATTTGCGAAAATACCATTAGAGATAGAGAATAAACTAAGCAACATTTTTACGGATGAAAAAGAGTATCAAGCAATAAAAACTGAACTACTAAAATCACCTCTTGGACTTTCTTCAGCGTTTTTTACTCTTTATAAAGATTTAAAAGATGAATCCAAGCGAATTTCTGAAGAAGAATCCCTATATTTGAATGATAATAACGATTTGGATTAATGAATTTACCCCGTTTCATCTCTTTTAATCAATCTTTCTCTTTTAAGAATTAGTGAACGATTGAACTATTTTTTAGAAATTCAGTCCTAATAGATTTATATATGCAAAAAAAGTAAATCTTAGTGTGTGAATCTTTTTACAAAGGAAGAGATATTGAAGCGAAATTCAATGTTAAATTAATTTAAGAGGATATTATAATGATTCACTTTTCAGTTTTATCTTTCTTTTTTTAGTAGAAGTTATCTAATCATTGATTTCTTCTTAAATAATAACCTTTATCATTCAAATTAATAGCAATAAGTTCTTTCGGTTTGAGTTGTTGAATATTTTGATGATCATGTTTCGATTGTGCTATTGCGATAACTTCATCAAATTTATTTAGTACAACTAATATATCTTTTTGTTTTGTATTTATAGGAATCTTTCTAATCATATTTTTTAATATATTATTGCCATATAGAATTGATTTTTCTCCTTTATCACTCACATTTATTCTTTTCAGATCAGAAAATAAATTGCTTTTAAATAAAAATTCTATTCCTTCTAAGCTTAGAAAGAAATTCCCTTTCTTAATAAAACCGAAATAAACTCCAGCTGAACGCACGATTACAGCTTTAAGGACTTTTTCCAAAAGAATACCTTGATTTTCAGAAATTAAAAAAATTGAGGGAAACTTGCTTTCTGCTTCAAACTCATTTAAGGAAATATATAACCTATAGTCGTTTTTTTCGAAAAAATGTGATATATGGGGGGATAATTTTATTAGGGAGTCGTAAATCATCGTTGTTTCAATTTTATTTACAAGCCTAAAAGTTTTTAAATCTCTCATTACCAATCAAAATAAAAAGAAATAAGTAATTTTATTATTATTAATCAAATAAGGTATTAAATAATAGTGATATTGAAAAATGGGCATTCGAAAGATTGAAGATGAAATTGATTTAAGAGAAGCTATGAAAAGGAAGGCAGCAGAATTAAAAATAAAAGACATTCAAGCGAAAGCCTCGACAGAAAACTTTACAAAAGAAAGACTTCGGGAACTGGCAAAAAAGCATGGCGTTATATTAGCTTTAACTCCAGAATTAAAGGATCAAGTTAGAGATTTACAAAAAAAGTATAACATACCGTCTTCAAAAATCATAACAGAACAAATCACGGAAAACGATGTTTTGAAGAAGTTTTCTAAAATCGACCACGAAAAGTTAGGAATGCTCGCCTACCAAAGAGTTTTGATGCAAAAAGAAGAAATTGGAGTTGGTTTAATGCCCATTTCTGAAGTTTATGATTTAGTAAATACAGGTATTTTAAAAGAAGTATTAGATATAAAAGATTTACTTAAAGCATTAAAGATTCTGAAAAAAGAGCGCGTCATAGAGGAACTACAAGAATTAAAGGGCAGTTCCGTAATGGTAAGGTTCTTTCCAGTACAATACACTAACGACCAAGTGAAAATTATCGGAATCGCCAAAGAAAAAGGTTATGTCTCAATTGAAGATATTTGTGTTGCTCTAACATGGTCTCAAGATCGTGCCCTTCAAACTCTAAAATCTTTAGAAGATAGTGGAGTCGCTAAATTTAGGGAATCTCTTTTAAAAGGAAAACAGTGGTATTTCCCTTCAATATAAGAGATTTATTCTATTTTAATTTTAAAAGAAAGCTGACCATCATCAAGTTTTATAATCTGCCCTCTCTTATCCTTTTCCAATATTTTAAATATTTTTATAATGTCGTTATTGGGAAGCGTATTAAAATCTTTGTTAGATTCTCTTATTTCAAATATTAATATTGGTTCTAATGGTGAAATTTCCATCGCCCAATCGTAGATTTCTTCGGCCCAATTATCCAGACTTTTCCAATAAACTCTTAATTTTTCTTTACTTTTTGATAACCATTCAGCTTGTTCTTTATTTACCAGTTCTTCAGCGAGTTCCTTTAAAGCTGAATTACGATCCTCAAATTTGGAAAAGGGTTTATCAGATTCTAATCTTCTTAGATATAATATATGTAGAATAGCGTAGCGAGCGTAATCAAAAAGAACTTTAGACCACTCACCTTTCCAAGATTCGTAATCCTTCAAATTTCTTTTTTTATTAGGAAGAGAAAACATGAAAACATATCTTTTTTCTTCGAGCCAAGGGTAATCGTTCAATAACAACTCGTAAGTTGATACTTCTCTGACAACAACACCCTTCTCTCTTATAATTTCTAACTCAATCTCTTGAAGCTCTTTCTCGATTTGAGAGGAATACTGTTTATACGCGTTTTGATCGATTTCTCCTAGCTTTGATGTGAGAAAGTCTTCGATTTTATCTAAACGCGCTTCTATTTCTTCGCTTGTTGTTACCTCAACAATTTCTTCTGTACCCGCTTCTTGCTTTTCTTTCTCTCTTTGACTTCTTAGTTCTTTTAACCGCGCCAATTCTTTCCTTAATACTTCAAGTTCCTTATCAGTTTTTTCTTTAACTTCTTTAAGGACTTCCTTCGGTTTTACTTTTTGCCTCTCCATATTTCACAACTTCAATTTTTATTAATATTCTCCGAAATCTTCTGCCCATTGTTCGTATTGCTTTAGAGCAGCTTTAGTTGTCATTGGCTTAACTTTTTTTAATGTTTTAGTAAAATCTTTTAAATTAAGATCCCTTACAATTACTTCTTGATCGGAGTCTTCTAAAAGTCCACTCATATCTAATTCTCTAATTGGAAGCATAATAACTTCGCGGCACACATTAGAAATATCTCTTCCTGAATATCCTTCAGATCTAACTCCTAATTCGATAAAATCTTCTTCCGTTAACGCCATATTAATACCTGCGGTGTGAATTTTGAAGATTCCAATTCTTGCTGTTAGATCTGGAAGTGGTACATACACTTTCTTTTCAAATCTACTAAGCATAGCAGCGTCAATGTCCCAAGGTCGATTAGTAGCGCCTAAAACTAATAATGGTTTTTTGGAACCCGATTTGATGCCTTGAATTTCGCTTAACAATTGTGTTTTTACCCGTCTTTCGCCTCCTCCTTCGTGCCCCTCGCCTCTCTTAGTTGCCACCGAGTCAATTTCATCCATAAAAATTAAACTTGGAGCTTTAATTCGAGCAACTTTAAAAAGCGAGCTAATTAATTTCTCACTTTCGCCTAACCATTTGCTTAATAAATCTGCGGATGAAACGCTAAAAAATGTCGCTTCACATTCCGTAGCAGCAGCTCTCGCTAATAAGGTTTTTCCACATCCAGGTGGGCCAAACAATAAAATACCTGACCATGGTTTTCTTGCTCCCGTAAAAAGCTTGGGTTTCATAATTGGTAACACTATCGCTTCTCTTAAAGCTTGTTTAGACGACTTTAAGCCCGCAATATCGTTCCACCTTACATTAGGAGATTCTGTTAATATTGTGCCTGAAATCGAATCTATAATTTCTTGTTCTTCAGCAGAATATTGTCCTTCCTCTCCTTTTCCCTCGCCATCTTTGGCTTCACTCGTACCAATAGAGGGTCTTCCTTTTCGAGCACGAGGGCCACTTAAATGTGCTTTTAGTACGTTAGCACGATTAATATACTGTTCAATTTGATCGTGACATTTTCTAACCATTATTGGGTTTTTGTTAAATTGTACGAATTGAATTAGAATTTCTGCGGCTCTTTGATATTTATTTAGCGCTTGTCTATAATGTCCCTTCTCGTCTAACGCAACCGCAGCTTGTGCTTCTTGAACTGCGTATTGATAAAGTTTACTGTCGACACTACTCAATGATAATAACCTTTTTTAAGTAATTATTTATCTTGTTTATTTTAAAAAATTACTAATATTTATAGCTAATCTAGTTCGATACTTATTTTATTTATTAATACATCCAAATATATCAAATTTTCTCTTTAAAATTGTATTGTAAACATTGGTCTACAAAAAATTATATAATCTTGAATTTTTAATATTATTATATAGTAATAACGAAAAAATTGATGATTTAAGATATGGGTTTTCTCAAGGATATGTCAAAATGGCTCTCCGGTGGCCAAAAAACTGATTCAGTTCGTTCAGCAACCGTCAAATTAAAGGTTTTTAACAAAAGATTGGCGAGACAAACGCGTAAAATGGAAATGACATCTAAATTAGCGAGAGATAAAGCTGTAAAACTTCGAAAAGCTGGGGATATGGAAGGTTCAGAATTTCACGCGCGAAATTATCTTCAAGTTAAAAAACAAGCTAGAGCGATTGACCATTTCAGAACTAACTTAGAAGGAATGGTATTTAAATTGGAACAGGCTAACGCTGTTAAAGACATTTCATTTATCATGCAAGGTATTGCCACTAGCTTAGGCGCATTAAAAAATCAGTTATCGGTTCCTCAACTTACAGACTTGATGACCACAATTGGTATTGACATGGAAGATTTTTCTGTTGTTGAAGAGATAACATCTGATGGAATAGACGATATGACTCTCGATTCAGCAGTTACTGATAACCAAGTTAAGGAAATACTGGGCGAAATCGATGCGGAGATACAAGTTGAGGTAGGTGGAGCATTACCTTCCGTTGATCCAGATGGAAAGGTAAAAGAATTAGAAGAAGAATTAAATAAATTGAAATCGCGAGATTAGATTTTTTTATAAGTTTCCCTTTTTGATTACCAAGCAAAATTATTTAAGCTTAAACTTTATTTTTAATTTATTCTCAAATTCAATATTTAAAAGTGTTAAAAATGAGTTCAGAATTAATAACGATTGGTAGTTGTACTCTTGATTGTATGCTACAAGTTAAGGATATCCTTAGATTTGAATTATTTGATAAAGAAATTGTTAAAAAATACACTGCAATTGAATACAGTCGCAAACTGAATGTTGAGGGCGTTTTATTTGTTCCTGGAGGTTCTGCTGCCAATATTGCGTCAAATTGTGCGATGTTGGGCTTAAAAAGCGCTTATCTTGGAGTATTAGGGAACGACTTTTCGGCAAGTATTTGTTTAGATGATATGAAAAAAAGAGGTGTAGATCTTTCAAGTGTCATTCAAACTGACGACGATTGCACGGCGTTTTCAGTAATTTTAAAAACTGAATGGGGAAAAGACAGAAGTATTCTTGCTTATAAAGGCGCAAATAACATGTTAAAACCTGAGGATGTAAAAGAGGATATATTTCAAGATATCAAAGCTTTTGCTTGGACATCGTTAACTACCGAAAGTGGATGTAGAGCAATTGAGAAAGCACTAACGCTCACTTTAGAAAACGATGGTAAAGTATTTGCCGCACCCAGCATGTCAATTATTAAAAACAACGCAAAATGGGCAAAAATTCTTATTTCAAACTCAAATGTAGTTTCATTAAATAAAGAAGAGGCTCAAGAGTTTACAAACGAGACAGATATAGTTCATATGATTCATACCTTTTTAGATCTTGGAATAAAATTAATTTCAATTACCGATGGTCCCAATGGCTCAATTATATCTGATGGTAAACATATTGTGAATAGTTCAATTTACGCGGGTCCGGTCGAAGACACCACAGGAGCAGGGGATGCTTTTCTAAGCGGACTTCTAATATCCCAACTAAACGAGTTTAGTTTAGAGAAATCATCTAAGATGGCAACAGCAATGTCTTACTTAGAAAGCAAAGAGGTAGGGGTTCGAGAGGGCTTACCTAATAGCTTACGTGAATTAGAAGCCTTCATAGATAGTAATGAGATAAAACAAAAAGTTTCAAAGATAGTTTAATTGAATAAATTTCATAAAAATTATATTGATTTTTTGAATTTATTTGTACCTCAACTTGCAAATGACTTTTCGTTAACGTTATTCATCATGTTATTAATTGTGTTTATCCCGTTTCCATTAGTTATGATTATTCCTATAATTCCAGCTTTTATAATTTCGGATCGGCTAAAAGGGCACAGAATAAGATATATAAGGAAAATAGCAAGCAAATTGGATATTACATCTAAAGCAGAAGTGAATTTTGAATTAAAAAATTAAACATTCCCTTCTTTTTATTAACTCATGTTAAAGCAATAAATTTTAATTTCTTAATATATTTTTTATATCGTTAAACGACTTATACTAAAAAGCGCTGCTAGTATAGATTCTATTAAATATCTTAATAGAATGTAGATTGGTCAGTATACCAGGTTGCCAACAAATTGCTACGTGCCGTAGGAATTGGGCATTTGGTGACCCGGGTTCGATTCCCGGGCGGCGCATTTTTTTCAATTTTTCTTATATCTTTTTTAAACTAAAATGATTACCTAATAAGATGTATGAGAAGACGAGGTAATTTTAAATGGATGATAAAGAAGTTGGTAAATATTGGGATGAAAATGCAGAAAATTGGACAAGAGTCTGATTATTCTTTATTATCGCAAATTTATATTTATTATTTTCTTATAATGTAATCAATCATACCACTAGTAGAATCCCGCTTACTCAGATATTCCCTTCTGATTTGTTTATAGATAATTTTATGATCTTTGAAATATCTATCACCTTCTTTATAATCAAAATAAGTGTGTGAGTATTTTTCTCCATCTTCTTCTTCCATAAATGTACCCGAACTAATTTCTTTTCCAATTCCATAACGAGAATCGTCTATCGAAAGTAAATTCACATAAATTAGTCCTTGCTTTTTAAGGACACGAAACATTTCATTGAGAGCTTTTGCTATTTCTTCTTTATTCATATGAAAGATAGTATTGTAAGTGTATACTAATCCAAATGCTTCATTTTCGTAAGGAAGTTTTCTCATGTCCCCCTTAGTAATGTTTAGATTAAAGCTGTTTTCTTTAGCAAAATTTTCTGCGTTTTGAAT
>JAUWNA010000048.1 GCA_030612905.1 Promethearchaeota archaeon | reverse complement strand
TGATTCCCCCCTTCTACTGTAGATAGAATTGATCTAGAGTGATTAATTTAAAAGGTTTTATGAAGGATAGCGCTCGAAACAAATAGGTTAGGATTCCTATAATCGATCTCAGATTTTAATGGAGTTAAGAGGGATTTCATCAAAAATCTTTCAATTACTTATTAATAGAGCAATATCTTCAAAGATATTATTTGGATCAATGTAGAATTCAATAAAATCTCCTGTAAACCTTGTAAATTTAAATATTTGATTTCATAAGATTTTAAAATAATAATTAATTAATCAAATTCAGTACAAATAATTTTGAAAAATCTAAACTTAAGTAGAATTTTGCCAAACAAAGAAGGAATAAAGGCTAAGATGAGTATTGATTCAGAAGTATCTAAAGAACTTGGAAAATCTAACATCTCATTTGAAAACAATAGTGGAAGCGAAGAGATTGAAGATTTTAGTCAATCAGTTTGGTTAGATAAAAGAAGTTTTCGAATTGCGTTAATAGGCACATTTTCGGCCTTGGCAGTTGTTTTGGGGTATATGTTGGCGTATATTCCCAACATTGAGATTTTTACCTTGATGATCTTTTTAGCTGGTTTCGCTATGAACAAAAAGGACGGAGCCATAGTTGGGTTGTTAAGTTCCACCATATTTACTTTTTTTAATCCATTCGGACCTTCGCCGCCACCACTTTTCTTTTACCAGTTAGCGCATTATACTTTAACTGGCGCGTTAGGTGGGCTTACGAGAGATTATTTAGGCAACAAAAAATATTTTAAGCCAAGGGAAGATTTGTATATTTTTCAAATAATGTTAATATTTGGAGTTTTAGGTGGGTCAATTACTTTTATATATGATATTTTAAGCACTTTATTCGGTGGTTTTATAGTTTCTATTGCGATAGAATATTTTATTGCGTCCTATCTTTCGGGAATAATATTTACAACTATCCATTTAGTTGGAAACACTTTAGGATTTATATTTTTATTACCTGGATTAATTCAACTAATTATAGAATTATTAGATTAAATACTAATAATTCCTAATAAACAAAAATAAAAAAGATAAGCAAAATAAATTAATGAGTTATTTACTCAGCTTCTGAAAGAAGCGTTACTTTTCCACCGGCGGATTCGATTTTCTCAATAGCTCTTTTAGAAGCTTTTTTAACTGATAAATTAATTTTTTTATTAATTTCTCCACGACCTAAAATTTTTTGAATGTTTAAGTCTTTCAAATCAATCGTATAAGTATTTCCCGATTTTGAGGCTATGTTATTTTTAGTTAATTCTTCTATTTTTGAATCTAAATCTTTTACATTTAGAGCGTTTACTTTATAAATACGATTAATATCTTGTGGTCTTTTAAAACCTCGTTTTCCAAAATCCCAATCTGGGTCTGGGAACCCAAGTTCTTTTTGCTTGAGATAATAGGATTTTTTACTTTTCTTCCATTGAGTTGTTTTACCTTTTCCAGCTCTCTGACCTGCTTTTCGATGTTGCCCTACCCTACCATATCCATGTGTACGGGTCCCTCTCATTTTTCTAACTTTTTTTGGGAATTTTCGCATAGCTTTATTTCACCTTTCTAATTAAATCATTTTATGAATTATCACATTAATATATTGCTCTACATATCCCAAGGTGCCACCTTCACGATAATGTTTTTTAATCGTACCGCGGTGCCCTTTTCTTGGGGGGTGTAATCGAAACACGGGTTTAATTTTAGTTATATCATTCGTTTTGTATTGAATTTCTCCAGATATTAAAGCTTTAGTAAGTTCTTTTAAATCCTTATATTTAGTTAGATTTTTAATATGCTCGTCGGTGAGTGGTTTATTTCCTTCTACTTTCCCTCTTGCCCTCAATAATCTCAACAGTGTTTTTTCGTCGATTTCACCATAAGCTATATAATCTTTACATTTTTTAAGCATACCAACATAGCTTACATCCCCCCAAATAAGAATTCCATGGTTAACCTTGTGCATTCTCAGCATTTTCAATGTGTCTAAAATTACGCGTTTCATTCCTGGTGCGCCTCTTATACGAACTGCGAAGTACAGGACAGGAGGTTTCGGTTTTTTTATTTTAGATTTTTTTCTAACTATAACTTTATTTTCAGCCATCATATACACCACTCATCATCTATAAATTGAAATTAAATTTGTGAGCATTTTTAAGCGCGGTAACAGTAGCTTTTACAAGATTTTCGCTTGTTCTAGTATCGCCGAAAGTTTTGCTCCAGATATCTTCGATACCGGCTAATTTTAATACTTGTTTAACTTTATCTGCACAAACTAACCCCACTCCTTGTGGCGCCGGGATTAAGCGTATTTTCACAGAACCACATTTTCCATCTACCTTAAATGGTACGCTGTGAGTATGACCACAACCACATTCTTTACTACCACAACCTCTAAGAACGGGTATAACAGTAAGCTTTGCTCTATCAATTGCCTTTCTTATTGCCGGTCCTACTTCTCGTGACTTTGCTGAGCCTACACCAATAAAGCCGTCCGTTCCGACAAGTACAACTGCTTTGAACCTAGATCGTTGACCACTAGCGGTCATTTGTTGTACCATGGAGATAGAAACCACGCTCTCACTTAATTGTGGGAGGAGAATATCAATAATTTGTTTCTCCTTGACAATGAGATTATTAGCAAATATTTTGTCTAATGTGATTAGCCCTTCTTTAACTAATTCGCCCAAGCGCGTTTTTGGAACCCATCCTTCGGTAGGATTTCTTGGTTTTCTTTGTCTTTGATTTTTTCTTTGATTTTGTCTTTGTCTTTGTTGACTCATTTTAACTCACTTATTTAAGCATTATTTTCAATTGTTTTGAAAGTATTCGAAACAATTTGACTAATTTTTAATGGATTTATTTTATTTTTCTTTAGATAACCTGAGAAAATTTGATCGTATTTTTCTGGATTCTCGCTTTTTAGAAGATTAGCAAATTTTTCTATTTGAGCCCCAGTAATTCGTTCCTCCAAATCGTCTGGAAAGAAGCTTTCCTTATAGGGTACCTCTAATTCTGATTTTAAAATACCTTTAAAAGCCGCGAGTACTCGAATTCTATGATAAAAGACACCTAAATCGAGAATAGCTTCATGAATATTTTGTTTTTTAGCCCTTAGACCTGCTAAAAAACCAGTTAAATATGCTGCTGGGACATTTCCTGTATTTGCTTTCCATCCAAATTTTGAGGTTAATTCCTTAGAATGGGCAGAGACTAAAACTTTATCGCCACCAAATTTAGATTGAATAATTTGGACAATAATATGATTGTTCGAAGCCCTAATTACAACTCTTAACTTCTTTGATTTTAATAACCTTAATCTCCTATGGTAATTTGTTTTACCTTCTTCTCTCCTTCGATTAGATCGACGATATCTTGGTCCTTTTGCCATTTACGACCTACCTCTCTTGATTAAATCTTTTTCTTTAATATGGCGGTTCATTTGAGCAACACTACTAAACATTCCACCTTTAGCGTTTTTATATAGCTTTCTATATGTTGTTGTAGTAATTAATTTTCTATCCCTCAACTTCTTCAATTCCCGTCTTTGAGGACGAATGCGTTTCATCCAAGCTTTTTTCTTAGGAGTTCGTGCACCTTTAGTTCCCTTTCTTTTGCCTAATCCCCTAGCCCTGCCTTTTTTCTTTCTTTCATGGTGGACATTTTTCCTATATTTTGAGTTTCCTTTTTTATATTTTTTCTGAATTATTCCTTCTTTAATTAAATTTCGGATGTCCTGTCGAGTAATTGCCATTTTAATCTCATCGATTAAATATGGATCGCAATAAACCCGATTTTCCCCACATTTTAAAATTTCCGCAGCCATTCTTTTTTGGGCTTTTAAACTCATTTTTTATCACACAAATCTATTATTAATTAATGGTATTCTTTCTAATCCTCATCGTCAAGAAATTCCTCGTCGTCCAAATCTTCAATAGAAGATTCCAACATTGCCTCTAATCCTTCTAATTCTTTTTGGGATATTCCCAAATTAAGAACTTTAAATCCTCTACTTTGAGCGTAATCAGTTAAAGCTATTCTTTTTTTAACACCTAATTTACCTGAAATTTTAAGTGCTTGTTTTTTATTATTTAAACCTTTTATATCGTTAATAGTGACAACTCTTACTTCTTCATATCCAGATGGATGAAGTCCTCGAACTTTTTTGGGGCCTCTATACCCCGTTGATGGAGATTTAACACCAGATTTAGATTTTATTCGAGTTCGTGAATCGATTCCTCTAGCCTTTCTCCACGGATCTTTTACTCTCACATATCTCCACGATTCTACACGTCTAAAGGATGGTCGTTTTTTATTGATTTTTTTCCTGAGTTCTATTAATCTTTTTTGTTCCATCGCTTTTACCTCAATTTATTTTATTTCCCAGATAACTTCTTCTCCAATCAGTCTTTTAAAGAGATACACTCCATCTTGAAAAACTCTTGGATCTTTCTTCCTAATTCTACAGCATCTTTGTATATTTGCTGCTGTTTGTCCCAATGTTTCTTTATCGGGTCCAGTTAAAATAACGTCTTCGCCTTCAACCTTTACTTCTACATTATCTAAATAATGTGTAACTCTTGGAGCTCTTTCTCCAAGAAAATTGACTACATGTATTTCTTTTTTATCAGGCTTCACTTCCACAGTACATGGAAAATGACTGTAACACACTTTACAAATATATTTATAATTTGTCTGAACCCCGATTATTAAATTTTTAATTAAATTGATAATAGTCTTAGTCAAAGCGAGGGTTCCACTTTTTGGGAAGTTTGTAGAAAAAATAATTTTATTCCCTTCAATTGAGACCTTTATGCCTCTCACATGAGAGAAATCTTTTGTTATTTTTCCGTTAGGCCCTTTTACAGTAATATGATGATTTCCATCAAGGGTAACTTTCACTCCTTCCGGAATTTCCATTTCTTCCTTATAAAATGCTATTTTTACCATTTACTATTACCTTCTTTCAATATTAATAAATATAACATAAGGTCATGCCACCAATATGTTTTTCTTCTGCTTCTTTCATGGTCATAATACCTTGGTTAGTGGTTAATACAATTATTCCTAACCCTGGCGCTGGAAGCAACCTTCTTTCTAGTGATTCATATTGATTAGTTTTATAATTAAGCCTTAATAAACCAGCACAATGGTTTATTTTACCTAATAGAGCAATTTTAAACTTTCCTTGCCTTCCATCGTCATATCTCTCAAATTCCCCAATATATGCGTGCTGCTGGAAGATGCGAAGAACTTTTTGTGTTAATTTCGAAGCAGGGTTAATTATTACTTCTTTTTTTCTCGCTCTTTCTGCGTTCTTTAAATTGTTGCACATATCGGCAAGTGTGTTTGTTATTTTTTACACCTCATTCCTAATTTTAATCGTACCTATAAAATCCAATTTCTTTTCCAATTTCATAAAAACAACGACGACATATATATAAGCCATACCTTCTTATAACTCCTCTATGTGTATGGCAACGCCTACATTCTCTCTGACCCTTACCTATCTTACCTTGTGGCATAATTATCAAAACTATTATTTTATTTTAGAAATATTCTAATTCTAATTTATCTACTATTTCGATTCCAAAATTTTTTTCTAAAAAATATTGAGCTTCCGCTCGAGAAACATAATGATGTTTAGGAACTTTAGCTCGACCCTTTCTTCTGTACTTGACTCTCATACCAGGTCTAACTATTCGACCAACAACATCGAGACCCCAGATGCCAATCTCGTTATCATATTCGATTCCTGGAATGGTGATATGTTCAGTAATACCAAAACCAAAATTACCATAATTATCGAAACTTTTTCTTAACATTTTATCGTTATTTACAACAAAAAGTCTTTTAAGCAATTTTTCAGCTTCTTTTCTCCGTATAGTTACCATCGTTCCAATTGGTCGTCCTATCCGCAAGTTGAATTCTTTTACATTTTTCTTAGAAAGAGTTTTTACAGGAGTTTTACTAGAGATCGTTTGTAATACCGTAAAGGCTCTTTCTAATTCTTCACCACCAGCACCTACTCCAATATTTAGAACCACTTTTTCTAAGTAAGGTTTCTTCATTGGATGAGTCCACATGGCTTCAAATATTTTTTCTTGTTCTTTTCGTGATTTTTTCTGAGTTTTTTTTGATGCTTTAGCTGACATAGTTGAATTCACTTCTTATTTTATTCTATTTTTGGTAAACTAATTTCGGATTGATCCTCTCCTATAATAAAAGTATAATCGTAAAGAGTTTCTGTGTGTTCAGAATTATGTTGTATAGATACCGTGCTTGCTTTCGGACCAAAACGCTTTAATATATTTATAACTTTTCCTAATTGTCCGATGTTTTTCCCGGACATGATGATCGCTAAATTTCCTTCTTTAAATTTTAATACTTTAAGAATTTCTTGTTCTGGGATTGAAATTTTTAAAACGTCCATTCTTTTGTAAATATCCTCTTTAGTGTTACTTGGGTCTTTAACTCGTATTAGAATGTTTTTTCCATCGTGTAAGTTTAATTGAATATGTCCCCCCTTTATCGTGGTTTTTTGGGTTATTCGACATAATTTAAAAGTACTTTCTGCTTCAGTTATTTCATGCAGTATTAATCCATGGTGAGAATCTGGTAGAATTCGATAATGTTTGTTCATTTTTTCTATACTTAGCACATCCATTAAACCTATTGGATATGTTGTATCCTTTACTACCCTTCCATCCACCTTAAAGTTACCAAGTCCTATTAACTTTTTCGCTTCTCTATGGTTATCGACTATCTCCAGAAGATCCCTGACAATGTGAAGTAAAGGCAAGCAAAATCTGATTGGATGAGGGCCTGATGATGCCTTCATAAAGAACTTGCCGTGCTTTCTTTTTATTTGTAGAAATTTAGGCGTATTGAGTCTTTTTAACGCTCTTGAACCACCATGTCTAGTCATCTATTTCTCCTCCTCCTCTTTTTGTTTTTTTGGAGCTCTTAACTCATCTTCCCTTAACCCAAAAACGGCTTTCCTGTCGATCATACTTGCCCGCCAGGGGTCCATTTTTTTTTCTTTAGCGAATTTTGTTATTACCAAATTCGATATGTGAATAGCTGGATGGAATTGAGTTCCATCTGCTTTATCAAAAGTTGCTTCCTTAATTTTTGCTCTCTGGTTTTTCGTGATCTCCAGAACTTCTCCCTCAAAATTTTTGAATTCACCCTTCACAACTTTAACACCATCACCAACTCTAAGGGGAAGTGTCCTAATCCCATACTCGTCTCTTACAAAATCGGCAACTCTTGTTGATAAAAGTTTTGACCTTTGATGATTCTTATAAGTAAATAACGCTTTCCGCTGCTTTTTAGGCTGTTTTGATTGTGTTTTCATACTTTTTAACCTTATGATCTTAATTAAATAATTAATGAAGAAATGGATGCTAAACGTGGAAATAATTCAGCAGCTTCCCTCGCAATTGGACCCCGAATTTCTGTACCTTTAGGATCGCCTTCCCGGGTTATTAAAACTCCTGCATTATCTTCAAAAGATAATCTTGTGCCGTCTACTCGCCTATATATCATCTTTTGCCTAACGATTACAGCTTTCAATATAGTTCCGCGTAAGTCAGGGCGACCTTTTTTAACGGTTACTGTGCAAACTGATCCTACAGAAGCTTTTGGCAATCTTCTTAAACGGGTTTTTGCATGGTCGACATTAATTATTTGTGCAATTTTTGCACCAGAATTATCAGTAATAAAAATTTTTGTACCATTTTGTACACCGTAACTAGTTCTTGCTTTCATCTGCACTTTTCTTCCCATTTTTCTTCGAGTTCCCATCTACATCGC
Organism: Promethearchaeota archaeon; assembly: GCA_030612905.1. GTDB lineage: Archaea > Asgardarchaeota > Lokiarchaeia > Sigyniarchaeales > SOKP01 > SOKP01. The sequence continues at coordinate 1,678 of JAUWNA010000048.1, read as the reverse complement.
CCCACTCTTTATTTTATCTAATACTATGAATGCTTTTGTCTTTGATAGTTTTCTACTTTCGCCTACACGTACTAAATCTCCTACTTGAATTTCGGGAGTCAAACATTCGGGTAAATGACATGCAAGACGCGAATTACGCCTTTCATATCGTTGATACTTCTTAACAAATTGAACGTAATCTTGTCTAATAATTACAGTATTTTTTGATTTTTTATTAACTACTACTCCTTGAGTAATCTTACCTCTTATTCGTGTATTTCCATGAAAAGGACAATCCTTATCGTTACATTCACGCGATTTTGGAGGATTTACTCCAGGAATACCGATATTTCGAACGCTCATTTTATTTTCTCAACCACTTCTTTTTTTTTAAACTTCTTAATCTGTTTTCAGGAACGCCAACAATTTTAGACCCATTTAATTCTAACATTCCTTCTTCAAGCTTGAATCTAAAAATATAATCTTTTTTGATGTACTTTTTTATTGTATTATTTTTTTCTGATATTAACATATTTCGGGTATCGTCAATTATCATGCCAATATCCGAGAATGTGGTACTATTTGATTTTGATTTGAGTTTAGCGTAGGCCTTAAAGCCAATTAAATCGTGGTAAATCAAATATTGTGGACTTATCATTATTCATTCAACTTTTGCATTTCGTTTTTTACTGTAAGAACTCTTGCTATTTGTTTCCTTAAAAGTTTTGCCTTTGCGGGATTATCAGCGATACCACCACCCGTTTGTTGGCTATATAACATCATTAATTCTTCTCTTAACGTTAATAAGGTTCGCTCCCTTTCTCGTTCGTCCATTTCTCTGACTCTGTCCGCGGTAATAAGATCCATCTTTTACACTCTTTTTTATTTTTTTCCTTTTTTTTCCTTTTTATTATCTTCTTCTTCGACTTCTTTTTCTGGCTTTAGCGAAATTTCAGATATTTCTTCTTCTTCGACTTCTTCGAATAATTCTTTTTCTACTTCGGTGAGTTCTCCTTCTTCTACGGTGATTTCGTAATCTTTCTCTGCTCTCGTTTTAGTAAATTCTGCTTCCTTTTTTGCTTGCGCTTTTGCTAGTGCTTCGTTATTAATTTTAACTGTGTCTCCCAATCTTATGTCCGCTTGCATAATTTTTACTATGATGCCAAGCGTGCCGCTCTTCTGGACGCATTGAGCCACTCCTTTATCCACTCCCTCTTGAGCCGGTTGGCCCGACTTTTTCATTGTACCCGCGCGAAACACTGTGGTTCTGGCTCTCTGGCTCGTTACTTTACCCGAGACGATAATTTCTGTACCCCTTGCGCCAGAATCCATTATCTTGCGTAATATGTAATAGCCTGCCCTTCTAAAATGCCGGCCTCTATCGAGACTATACGCTAACCTCTCCGCCATAATTTGGGCGTTCAAATCTGGGTTAGAAACCTCTTCAACTTCTATTTGCGGAAGTTCTAGGTCAAATTTGGATTGTAAGATGTCTGTAATCTCTTGAATGCGTTTTCCCCCTTTCCCAATAACCAATCCAGGGCGACTAGTTCTAAGTGTTATTCTTACGCCGAGTGGTGTCTGTTGCATTTCAATACCTGCAAATCCAGCTCTAACAAACTCTGCACGCAAAAACTCGTTTATTTGCATCAACTTAATACCTTGTTCAATGAAATGTTTTGCTAAGGGGCTCATTATC
>JAUWNA010000251.1 GCA_030612905.1 Promethearchaeota archaeon | reverse complement strand
AAGATTTTTAGGTTTACTAATTCGTCTAATCCCGAAATTTCGGTAAGATTATTGCTTCCGCAATTCAATATTTCTAAGTTCTGAAGCGCTTCTAATCCTTTTATTTCCGAAATCTCATTTGAACTGAGTTCTAGATGAGTTATATCGACTTTGTCTAAACCTTCAATTTCAGAGATATCTTTAATTTCTAATAAACCAAGATCTAGAAAACCATCCTTAATTTCAAATTTCTCGTTCTTATATTCAACAAATTTCATGCGCTTCACTTGAATAAAAAATTCGGTTATATTTCAAATTGATATCTCTGAGATTTATAATTAATTATTAAAAATTTATAGTTTTTCCTCTAAACGCTTACTTTTATAAATATCAATCAAAATATAAGCGTACTTTATTCTTATAATTTCAAACTTTAAAATAAATACTAACCTTTTAAATTTGATTTAGAATGATATTTTGTCTGAAATGTAAAACTATAACAAATGGTACAGAAGAAGGTTACTACTATTGTAAAGCGTGCAAAAAATTTACGCGCTTTTTTACTTTGAGATTTAAGTGATAAATAGATTTCGTTTAAATGTATATAATATACCCTTTTAGGAATGAGATATACATAAAAATATTAGATGTGTGTTGACAACCCTCGCTAGGGTTTTAGGGTAACTGTTCAAAATAATTTTCAATATTTCCGTCCATATTGCTTATCTCATCAATTACCAATGAAAACTCTTTAGGAGAGATTTCTTTTCTGTTAATTAATTTCCTCGCTAAATGGTAGTATTTCTCGTAAACTTCTATAGAAGCAAGATTTTTTAATTTTGAACTAAAAGAGTACAGATTCGAGTAAACTTCTTTAAAATCACCATCTATTAGTGTTCCTTCTCCGAAAGTATCTAAGGCTACTTTTAACGATTCCTTGGCTTGGTTTAGATAATATTTCAATCGTATTTTCTGGTCATTAATTTCTTTAGCTATAATTTTAGCCTTTTTTTGGTACTCTAAAAAGAATTGTTCATCTTCAAGTTTATCTGAGAGCTCTAGTATTAATTTGCATAAGGAGAGTTTTTTTAAAACATTGCTTTCTTTTAAAAGTTTATTAATGATAATTGTTCTCTCGTTTTCTAAGTCTTTTCTTTCGTCTCTTAGTTGATCTGATATTTTTCCTCTCTGATCCCATATAGATTTTAAAAAATCTCTCTGCTTTTCAATTAATACATTAGAATCTAATATTTTTCGATGGGAAAGTATGATATCATTAATTTCTTTATCAAAATTTTCGAAATCTTCTGATTTAACGGCGTCAACTAAGAATAATTCTTTATAATTTAAAACGATACTTTTAAGTTTTAAACTTAACTTTTGAATTTCTTTTTTATCATCTTTTTCTGCGATTATCACTAAATCAATGTTGGCATCTAGTATCCTAATTATAGAAGCCATTAAATCCCCTAATCCAATTGTTTGTAAATCCCTTATACCCTCATTTACCATTTCAGAAACAAATAATTTTAATGCAGAAAAAAAAGAGCCAAATAGGTCCATATGAGAATCAATATCTGCTTGAAACTCTTTCTCATAAAGTAATTCTCCTGATTCAATTTGATAAAGAAATAAAAAGTAAAGCATAGGTCCATCAACTAAGGTTAAATAATAATTCTTTTGAATTCTCCAAATAATAGCTTTCTTTCATTTAATAAATTCTTCTATACTAGGATATAAATTTTAGTGATAATAATTATAATACACTAACTTTTTTTTAGATTATTAAAAAAAACAAATAAGTCTTACCTTTTATTTAAATAAGGTTTAGAGCATTTCTATTTTATAATAAGAACATTTTAAAAGTTAATTAGTTATGAAAATACTATGAACGCAGTAGTTTGTAAAGAATGTGGGTATTCTTTTTCCGATAAAGAACCGGGTAAATATTTCTGCCCCAATTGCTCCAAAGAAATGAAATTTATGAAGATCGAAGCTTTCTGTGGTGCAAAACCCGGAGAATTCTATGAAAAAGATTGAAACAAAAAAGTTTATCTTTATTTAAAATTTTTCATCGATTTGACATTCTTACTAGTAATTTTTAAGAACTAGTTGAATTTTAGAGGTTTTGGATAATTAGCAGAAACTCTTAAGAATAAAATTATAAGTGTAATTACTTTTTTATATTCTATGACTGAAGCATTATACATGAAAGATTCCTATTTAAAGAATTGGAACGCTAAAGTTGTTTCTGTGAAAGATGACAAATATATTGTCCTTGATAAAACAGCCTTCTACCCTAAAGGAGGCGGCCAACCTTGTGACGAGGGTTATATAATTAAAGAAGGTGAAAAATTCAAGGTTGTTTATGTAGGCAAAATTTCTGGGGAAATTAGCCACGAAGTAGAAAAACCAGGATTGAAAGAAGGAGACTTGGTAATATGTGAAATCGATTGGGAAAGGCGATATACCTATATGCGTTACCATACTGCTTGCCACCTCGTCTCAAATCTACTATTCCGGAGAGCAAACGCTAAAATCACGGGCAACCAGATTGAATTGGATAAAGCAAGAATGGATTTCTCAATGGAGGATTATTCACCCGAAAAATTACGAACCTATGTCGAGGAATCAAACGAAATAATTAACCAGAACCTTCCAATCACTATTGAAACGATGTCCAGAGCCGCTGTTTTAGAAGAACCCGAACTTGCAAGATTAGCCGTTGGCTTACCTAAAAATTTACAAGAATTTCGCATAGTTAAAATTGGAGACATCGATAAACAAGTAGACGGTGGAACCCACGTTAAAAATCTAAAAGAAATAGGCGAAATTGAAATTATCAAGACAGTTAATAAAGGAAAGAACAACAGGAGATTGTATTTCGTTCTCAAATAAACCAAAAATCTAACTTAATTGTACTGATTTCATCTAGCTAATCTTATTGCATTTTGCTTTACATTTTTGTAAAAACTTTTATATGCATCTAGCATAATAATTTTAAATAAATTTGTTAAAAAACTAAATTCAAGGTATATAAATCATGGCAGAATTCTCAAAAGAAATGAAAATTGTGTTAATTATTAACATGATCGTCGCATTTGTCTACGGTATAATGTATGTGTTTCTTCCAGAAATTGTTTATTCTCTTAATGATGCGCCCTATTTTGACCCTCACTTTTGGCGCCTTTTTGGTGGAGTTTTAGTCGCCACTGGAATTACAGCTTTGCTTGGAATAATTAAGGGAGATTGGGATAATTACAAATTGTTTTTCCTATTTGCAATTATATTGCTTGTTATATTAGCCCTTGTCAATCTTACCTCTAATATATATGTAACTCGCTCACCAACTAATCTCGTCTTTCATTGGTTAGACACCATAGTAATTATAGTATTAGCAGTCTTCGATGCTTTTTTCTATCTAAGAGAAGAAAAGAAATAGTTACCTAAATAATTCTTATTTTTTTTTTTATTTATAAGACTTAGAAACCCATTTTAATTAAAAAAAGATTCTTAGAAAATTATCCACCACTTCAATTGTTTGATCTTCCCTACCTGACTTAGGAAAAACCTTATTTAATAAAAAAGTTTCAATTTCCATCACATCTAGACCGACTAGCTTGTTATCTGCTGTTTTTATTGCGTTGTTAACAATTTTAGCAGCACTAATAATTGTTGATTTATCAAGTCCTAGAACATTTCTAAATCGGCAAGCAATAATTTCTTTTAAAGCACCAACATCTACATCAAAGGACAGATAAAAATTTGATTTCACTGTATCCTTTAGGATTTGCTTTAATATATCAAGCATTTGTGAGGGTTCTGCTTTGTGTATGAATTTAACACCGTTTCTTTCCATTTTATCAAAAAACTCAACAAACTCAACAATTCTCGAATCATTTAAAGCTCGATATTTTTCATCTGGATAATCTTGGCATCCAAAAATTATCAAATTTTCAGGTCTTATGATTTTATCATTTATCAAATTATTTAAAAACGAAGCACAAGTGTAAGTATTTTTAATCTCAATATCTTCCATTTGTGAATAATTATATTCAGGTACTAAAGGATTTATTTCATTAGGGTGATCCTTTGTGTATCTTGAGATGCCTAACGATATATTCGCTGGTAATCCATCAAAATGAGCGTCAAAAATTAAGACTAATAGATTTTCAGATCCATATTCTTTGGAAAGAGCAGATAAAACGCCTCCCGTTAACGAGTGATCGACTCCAATCATTAAGGGAATGTCTGGT
>JAUWNA010000486.1 GCA_030612905.1 Promethearchaeota archaeon | reverse complement strand
TAAAAGTGTTATTAAGGGAGTATTAAAATAATTAAGAGTACCGAAAGAATCTTTTCGGTAATTTAATGGACGCAGAGGTTCGTAAAAGTGTGCTTTCACGAAGTGTTGTTGTAATCCTTTCAATTTTTGCCTAATTTTTTTATTAATACTTGGAAATTTCATATTTAAGTTCCGACAAAAATTTAGCCATTCGATTAGGATATTTTAAGCGTTATATTAATAGTTCTATTGTTAAATTAACAGAGATTGACAATCCGACTTATTTATATTTTTTGTGTGTAAAATATTATCCTATTTGTCGTAGGACATTTTAGAAAACCCGCAGAGATACTTAACTTTTTAAATAAGTTCTATAACTATTATTGTAGTTTAAAATTTTTTATTAAGTTTTAATCGAGGAGACGCATGTATCTAAATTTTAACGTCGAAAAAGTTCAAACTGAGGAATTTATACACCAATTACAGTGGTTTGAAAGCGAGTTTGACGAAATCTTTCAAAACAATTCTGTAAAGCTTACTGAATACGAGAAAGATTTAGCTAATGCGCTGTTAAATAAGTTATCCGAGTCAATTAATCAATGTAAGGACGAAAAGCTCCTATACGATTTAGTTTCGACCCTCAATTCTATCGAAAAAAAGCATCCTGAGTTGTTCTAGACCTTTTTTGAGATAAAAGTATTTCTTGTTTCTTATTGATTAAGTATTACTTGTATGGTATATTTTTTTTTTTATAAAGGTTCAATATTAATATTAATAAATAAGCTAGTGTAAGTATAATTAAGAACATAATATCATACAGTGATTTCATTGGAATTAGACGAAATTAAAAACAAAGAGATTATCGAAAGTATAAATAAATCTTTAACTTTACGAGATAACGACAAAGCTCTGGCCCTCGTAAACGGCTTGTTGGATAAGGATCCTTCCAACGAGCAAGCCTGGCTATATTTAGGGATCGTTAATCGCCGTTTAGGTAAGTTGGATGATGCTATTAAGTGTTTTGAAACTGCTACTGATTTAAATTCTACTTTAATAGAAGCTTGGGGATTGCTAACTGTTACATTTATTGATATGAAAAATGTTAAATTAGCGCAAGAAGCCATGGAAAAAGCTGTAGAATTTAACCCCCTTGACGAGAAAATTCAATTTTATTCTGATAATTTAATTCGTGTCTATGAAAAATTTGGACCCTTCTTCTGAGAAAATGTCATTTAAGGGAAAAAGAACGATTGAAGGAAGAATTGTTGAAGTTAGGGGGGGCGAAAAGCGCATTTCTCGAGCCTACACTTATGGATATATGTCATTAACCGTTCGTGTGGGTATTTATATGTATTCTGTATTAGTTAGTGCCTCAAAAATAAACTCTTACGGGTTTCTACCCCGCGTTGGATATTATATTCGAGCGGAAGGAATTAGATCGCCTTCTCAAGACGGCTTCCACGATTTCTCAATGAGCCATCTCTCTTCCCTCGAGCACATCGATCCTCCAAAGTAATGCTGAGAACATCTAATAATCAAGTCTTTACTTTTAAAACCTTTTTACCGTTAGAATTAACCAATTCCAATGTTTCCACCTCGTTGAAATTAGGTTTGAAATAACTTTTTTTTATTTCTGAACCCAACAACGAAGGACTACATACTTTCATGAGTTTCTTGATGAAAAAATACTGATCTATATAAGAACCTATTGCCCAAATAACTAGCATTCGCGATTTCCTATTTTGAATTTGAAGACTCCATTTATCTTTGCATCTGGGTGAACAAAATCGATGTCTTTTAGTTTTTTGTGCAATATTCACATGCTCTACTATTCCTTTTTCAGAGTCCTTGAATGATTCACCACAGTACTCACATATCATCATGATACGAAGAAAATCCATTATTGAGAGTATTTTCGATTTAATTATTTAATAAAAAAATAAAATAGCGATATTTAAAAGAAAAAGATGCAAAATTAATCGGAAATGCTCACAGCTTCATTTCAGTTATTTCTTTTTCGATTTTATTGTATTTTTCTATGAGTTGTTAAATTTTTGTTTAAATATCCTCTCATATTTTATGAATAAAATAACAGGAAAAAGTGGTGATAATGAATTTATTCCCTTGAAGTTGAACAAAAAGTAAAAGTAAACGACGATCATAATTTTATTGTCGATAAGGAATCAGAACGCAACCTTCTCTCTGTATGTGACCTTATACCGGCATGTTGTCTTAGTCCCGATAACTGGGATTCCATGGTTCAAAAGTACTTAAAAAGGAGGTAAGTAAAGTGAGAAAATTGCGAAACATTGAGTGGCAAAATTACGGGCACCCTGAATTTCTCCAGTCTCTAAGTATTAGCGTTAACGAGCTGAAACACGTAAAATTGTTCTTAAAAGGCGGTGCCGCTTCT
>JAUWNA010000423.1 GCA_030612905.1 Promethearchaeota archaeon | reverse complement strand
GATGCGGTCTGCTAACTGCTCCAGTAATACAATACTATCCCGGATACGTAGTAAAGTTCTTATATCTTCAACATTAGAATATAAAAACTCAAGAAATTGCCTGTAAGTTCTATCGATTTCAGATTCAAGTTCATGAATTGTAGTTGTGTTATCAAAGACTTTTTCAGGGCTATCTCTTAAATTTTTTATAGCCATTTTCAAGATACTAGCCATTTCCATAATTTGGTTTATTAACTTATGATATTTCTTCTTAATCTCGTCTGCACTTTTACCAGTTAAGTTAATTTTTGTTAACATATCGACAAATTCTAGAGGATAGTTAATAACATTATCCATCTTTAACACTAGTGCTACATAATCTCCGAGATTAAAAGCTTCTGCCTCTGAAAAGTTCTGTATTAAGCGAATTTTTAACTCGTCACCTTCTTCTTCTGATAATTGCATTTTAGCTTTTTTTTTTTCTAAACTTTTCTTATTAGCTTCAAAGTCTTCTGCCCAGGTGGTGTAATAGACGCCCATATCGCTGATAATAGTGTAAATAATCCGAACATGATCTATGAGTAAGGAAATTATTTCTTCTTTGATTTTCCTATTAGATGACATTTTAAGAATCACTATATTTTTAATATTCTATGAATATTATATGATTAGATAAATAAAAATCATGAGTTTTTACTGAAATTTAATTCAAAAAGATTAATAGCATCAAATACTTATAAGGATTATAATAGATTCCCTCTTAAATTTAAAAAATATGTTATTTAACATAAGAGATTTATTGTTTGTACAAATTGCGAAAAAAGGTGCTTTTTAAATAAAATGGGTTTAAAAGATTTAATCAAGAAATGGCGGAAATATTCTGACCTCTCAAATTTAGGAATAATAGTTCGGCGTAAATTTTTTAATAATTGCTTTAACGGAGCTTTAACTTGTGCGGGAATAGTTAGCGGAAGTTTCATCATATTTCTTACAAAGCCAGCTCAATATTTAAGTTCAACTATTATTATAATAACTGGTTTTTCCACTGCTTTAGCAATTGGTATTAGTGGCTTATGGGGCGCCTTTCTCTCTGAAGAAGCCGAAAGAAAGAAAAAAATGATTGATCTAAAAAAAGAAATGGTAATGTTTGAAGAAATATTTCGAAAAAACCTTACAAAAAAAATATTATTTTGAAATAAGGATCGTAAAAATTCTATTGAATCTTATTAAAGTTAAAATAAAATGATAAAAAAAATTAAAACATATGCGAAAATTACTGATTTTGGATCTATTGCTCGCCGTTATTTTATAAATAATTTTTACGACGGAATGTTAACTATTTTAGGCATTTTATTAGGATTTTTTATACTAATATTTAAAGAAGGACAACAAACCGTAGATAGTCATATTGTAATATTAACTGGGTTCGCAACATCAATTTCAATGCTCATGTCGGGATTAAGTGGTTCATACATATCTGAAAAAGCAGAACAGAAGAGATCGAAAGCAGAGTTAGATAAGGCTATGGTAATAATAAAGGAAAAAAAAGAAAAAGAAGAGGAGGATAAGTTATTAGAAGAGAAAGAAATCGAGAAAGCAATGTTGACGGTTAATTTTCACGATAAAAATCGAAGAAAAAAACTAAATTTAAAAAAATCAAATAAGAAGAGAAGGAAAGCAAAGACATTACAAGAAAAGGCAGAAAGAATTGCAAGTATAATTGTATCGCTAGTAAATGGATGTGCGCCGTTTTTAGGTGGAATTGTTCCATTAATCCCCTTTTTTTTTACTAAAAAAGCCGGGTTTAATTTTTTCATCTTTTCTTTTTTAATTATTTTTATATGCATTGTTCTTCTAGGCATTTTTGTAGGTTTCATTTCTCGAGAATCATTATGGAAAAATGTTCTTAAAATGTTAGCTGCTTTTGGTCTAACTATAATAGTTTCAATTCTTCTATTAGGTTAAAAAATTATTTGGTTTTATCGAAAATTTAAAATTTTTTAAAAAATTTTAACAATAAAATTAAATTTTAAAAAAAAAATTGATTTAAATTGAAGAATTTTATTGGTATAGATATTGGTTCTTTGGCAACAAAAGTTGCTCTTATTAACGATGGGAAGTTAATAGATCACCGAACAGAAAGATCTACATATGATTTCAAAAGAATTGGACATGATTTATTTAATGAACTATTAAATAAACACAATTTGAAGAAGGAAGATGTACACCTTATGAGTACTGGTTATGGACGAAACACAATAGATATAGCAGACGATCGAGTGACTGAAATTACAGCTCACGCTAAGGGTGTGCAATTTTTCTTTCCAGATGCTCATTCCGTAATAGATATTGGGGGGCAGGATAGTAAAGCAATTGTGATATCTGCGAAAACTGGGAATGTTATTGACTTTCAAATGAATGACAAATGTGCAGCAGGAACAGGACGGTTTTTAGAAGTTATGGCGCACGCGTTGGAAGTCCCTATTGATCAATTTGGAGATTTAGCCTTACGATCTAACAAATCGGCTTCAATAAGTTCAACTTGTACAGTTTTCGCAGAAAGCGAAGTAATAAGTTTATTCGCTCGAGGGGCTTCTAAAGAAGAGATTGCAAGCGGCATACATAAATCAATTGCGAGAAGAGTTGCCGGAATGGCAAAACGTATTGGAGTAGGACCTAAATTAATTTTTTGCGGTGGAGTCGCTAAAAACCCTGCTGTAAAAAAATATTTAGAGGACGAACTTGGATATGGAATCGAATGTCCAACGCACCCGCAACTGACTGGAGCTATCGGCGCAGCATTAATAGCTCAAGAAAATAATTCTAATTAATTTCATTTCAATTAATTTTAATATTTTTATCTATATTTTAAATCGG
>JAUWNA010000245.1 GCA_030612905.1 Promethearchaeota archaeon | reverse complement strand
TGGTGCAGTTACAACTAAGGAAAATAATCCAAATGTTCCATATACCGCAGAAGAATTTGGAGATGAAGCGAAAAAATGTTATGATGCGGGTGCTGCGATTGTCCATATCCATGCTCGACATCCCGAAAAAGGTAATCCAACACATGAGTTAGATTTAATAAAAGCAGTGTTAGATAATATAAAATCAAAAGCACCTGATATAATAATCAATTTAAGTAGTGCAATTAGTACAGTTGCTACTGATAAACAAAGAATAGCGCCGGTTCAAACCTTCAAACCACCTTTAGCTTCATTAAATACTGCATCCATGAATTTCGCAGTTGGTGATTACAGAACAGGAAAAGTTGGTATGGGAGCAGGAAATATCTTCGCAAACACATTTAAAACCATTTCGAAATTTGCAAAAGAGATGAAAAAAGCTGGAACTAAACCGGAAATGGAAATTTACGACCTAGGAGGTTTGTATAATATGCTTTTCCTAAATAGACAAGAAGACAGATTCACTAAACCACTTCATTTCCAGTTTGTATGGGGCGTGCTTGGAGGAATTCCATTCACACCAAAGAATTTCGCTTTAATGCTCGATCTAAAGCCTCTAGATGCTACTTGGAGTGTTTGTGGTGTTTCTAAGCAACAATTTCAAGCTGGTTTGTGTGCTGCCTCATGGGGCGGACATATTCGTGTTGGATTAGAGGATAATACTCGTGTTATTTCAGGTGAATTAGCTAAAGGCTCGTGGGAACAAGTAGAATGGGCCGCTAAAGTTGCAAAAATAGCAGGGAGAGAATTAGCACAAGGTGAAGAAGCAAGAAAAATATTTCATCTAAAGCAAGAACATGTGTCACTATAAGGATTAGGTTGAATCTAAACTCAAGTTTAATTCTAAAACCCTTTATTTTTTTTTATCATAATATTTTTGCAAAGAATTAAAAAAATAAGAAAAAAATTATAAATTTTATAAAATACGAAAAAAAATAGGTATGAAAAATGTCAGAAGATTTAACAAAAAAATTAGTTATAACAGCAGCTCTCACTGGTGCTGCGACGATAAAATCTCAAAATCCCGCTGTTCCATATACACCCGAAGAATTTGGGGATGAAGCAAAAAAATGTTTCGATGCAGGAGCAGCAATTGTGCATATCCACGCAAGAGATCCAGAAAAAGGCAATCCAACGCACGAATTAGAAAAAATTAAAGCAGTACTAGATAACATCAAAGAAAAGGCTCCAGATATTCTAATCAACTTAAGTTCTGCTATCAGTTTAATAGTAACTGATAAACAAAGAATAGAACCTGTTAAAACGTTTAAACCTCCAATTGCTTCCTTAAATTCCAATTCAATGAATTTTGCTGTTGGAGACCATAAAACAGGAGCCGTTGGACTTGGTGCTAAAGCTATATTCGCGAATTCATTTGATACAATTCAAAAATTCGCTAAAGCTATGAAAAAAAATCAAGTCAAGCCAGAAATCGAAGTATATGACTTTGGAGGTATGTATAACATTCTACACCTTAGGAAACAAGCGAAAGTGATTCTGGATCCACCTCTTCACTTCCAATTTGTTTTTGGAGTTTTGGGAGGCGTCCCTTTTACTTTCGAAAATTTAGCTCATTTGCTTAATTTAAAACCACCTGACGATACTTGGAGCGTGTGTGGGGTTGCAAAAAATCAATTTCAAGCAGGAATGTGCGCCGCAGCGATGGGAGGACACATAAGAGTTGGTTTAGAAGATAATATCCGTACAGTCGATGGCGCATTAGCTAAAGGCTCGTGGGAACAAGTAGAATGGGCCGCTAAAGTTACGAAAATAGCAGGGAGAGAAGTTGCTACGCCTGACGAAGCGAGAAAAATATTACATCTTTATCAACAATAAAGAAATCTAAAAAAAACCATATTTTCTTTTTTTTATGATATTAATCTTCTTTTTAAGTTAAATATCTAAAAATCTATAAAAAGAATATTATACTCATCAAATTTTTCAAAAAAAAAAAATAAAAAGATAGAAATTAATTTAAATTATTATATTACTTGCCAGTATAAGATATCTTTCAATGTTCCTTCTCTGTTACCTTTTGGTCTAAGTACTGCCTTAACCTTAACGCCAGAAAAATCTTTATCAAGCTCATTGGTTTTAATTATCCCTAACATTGCACCATCTGTATTGTCTATATCTATTAAAGCAATGACCTTAGGTTCTTCCATCTTTACTCCATGGGCGTTTATTGTTGCTTTTGTGAAAAGTTTTACCTTACCAGATGCAGGAACTTCCATCCAATCATCTTCAGAAATTTCTTCAAAACAGTCCTCACAATATAATCTAGGTGGGAATAATATTTTGTTGCAGGGTTTACATTTTGTTGCTAAAAAGGTATCCTTTTCCATCAAATGTCTAAAGAATTTATCCCCGGCAATACCACTTGGATAAAAGTAATCTGCTTGCATATCTCCTCGCCAATGCATGGGGGAAGTTGGATCTGTTTGTTTTTCTAGAAATCCCATTATTCACTACCTCCTTTTAAAGGTTTGAAATATTTAATATCCGTAATAGAACCTTCTCTTTCGCTTTTAGGCTTCCATACTGCCTTAACCTTCATACCTATCTTAATTTCGTCTTTTGTCATTTCTCCGAAATAATGCATAAATCCCATGGGTTTAGGATATGCTCCATCAATTGAAACAACCCCAACTAAAATGGGCTCTTCAATCCTTCGGGCATCTGCATCGAGATATGATATAGAAAAGGTTTCTATTTCACCTGTATCTTTTAGTTCAACCCACTCTTCTGTTGGACCAAAACAATATTCACAGAACATTCGGGGAGGAACAATTACTCTTTTACACTTCTTACAATGTATTCCATAAAGTTTTCCGTCTTTCAATCCTTGTAAAAATTTGCTCATAGCATGTCCTACGGACCAGCTATATTGGACTTCAGGTTCCCACCATGAGTATGTAATTTTCTTCTCTCTTATATCAGATTCTCTTATATGAGTACCTGGAGCATATGGTGGCCATTCCTTATATTCTTTCTTTTCTACCATCTCTTTATCCCCTCTTTAATACCATTACGGTTGCCATTTGCATTATATCTCCCCATGCTTGTCCTACACCCACTCTTGGATCACCTGGAATCTGTCTTTTTCCTGCTTTACCAGCTAATTGCCAATATAATTCACAAACTTTCTGGCCCATTGTTGCCGCAATAGGATTTCCAACTCCCATTAACCCTCCAGATGGACAAATTGGTAAATCACCGTCTCGTTCTGTTACTCCTTCCCTTGTAAGAATTGGCGCCTCACCTTTGTCACATAGTAAAAGACCTTCCATATGATGGAGTTCTTTGTAATCAAACGGATCGTAAGGCTCAGCAAAATCAATATCTTTTCGTGGGTTTAAGATTCCCGCCTTTTTATAAGCCATTTTGGCCGCTTCTGCCACATATCGAGGAAAGGATAAATCCCTATTTGTCCACATTGTACTATCAATGTTCCAACCCACACCGCTAACATAAATCGGATCGTCTGTGAATTTATGTACTATGTCTTTATTACAGAAAATTAATGCTGCTGCACCATCGCTTGGTGGACTGATGTCTAATCTTTGCACTGGCCAAGCCATTATTTCAGAATTTAAAACATCATCAACTGTAATATTTGGATCAGCTAACTGAGCACAAGGATGTCCTACTGCGTTTCTTTTATTCTTTACAGCAACTCTGGCAATGTCTTCCTTTTTAATATTATAAGTTGTCATGTATTTGTTCATTTCCATTGCAAAAAGCCAAACTAGGTTAGGATTAAGTGGTCTATCCAAAATAGGGTCCCAAATATGCCTAAAGGCAGTCTGTGGATGGGGGTAACAATTACCCATTTTCTCTTCACAGACGACTAAACAGATATCCGCTACTCCAGAAGCCACGTGCCACCATCCAGCGATTGGGGCAAATACGCCTGTTCCACCACCGTTAAAAACTCTGACATATGGTTTACCTGCTCCAGCTGCACCGTCTATTAAATTCTCACCCTTCATATGAATACCATCAAACGCGTCAGGTGCGGTTCCCATAACAACCATATCAATATCATCCTTTTGGAGGCCAGCATCTTCCATTGCCATCTTCGTAGCCAAAAAAGAAAGTTCTTTCCCAGTTTCCTTTAAATGGCTACGAAATAAGGTCATACCGGCTCCTAATACTGCTACTTCTTTCATTTTTTTTTACCTCCTTATCCCCTCTTAAATATTGCTACAGCTCCGCTTCCAGAAGGAATTCCACGCCAAGCT
>JAUWNA010000520.1 GCA_030612905.1 Promethearchaeota archaeon | reverse complement strand
AACATAGCGTATAAGAAGATTACCATAACATATAATGAGATTACGCTAAGAATCCAACTTTCTCCTCCCAATAAACTGCAAATATTTAAGAAGTTATAAGAGAAAATTAACATCAAACCTAATTTCCCAAGCCAACACCAAAATATTGTCTTTTTCAAAGAATATTTTATTAATCCAAGGGGAATTGTAATAAGATCATCCGATATGGGAGTTAAAGCGGCAAAAAATATAGCAAAAGGAGCAATTTTTGGATGTTCTATTAAGAACTGTTGATAATTCTTTACTTTTTTTCTCTGCTCTTCAGAAATGAACTCTGAAACGCCTCTACCAACAAAATAACCTCCCAATTCGCCAAATAAACAACCTAAACTTGCTACTAAAGCGACGATCATAGGGATGATCAAATTTAATTGTAAAAATGGAAGCGAGCTAAAACAAACTACAAATGTATATGGTGTAGGAATAGGTAATATATTTCCTATTAAACAAACAAGAAAGGTTATTAGAAGCCCAGATGCTAGATTTTGAAATGGCGGATATTTGGAAAGGTTTTCTATAGCTTCTCTATGAGCCTCATTTAATAGGAAATCAATTGAAATAATCGTAAGGATTATTAGCAGAATTATAAAGATGTAATCTATTCGTTTTAACTTCATTATATTAATACTTCATGATGTTAGTATGTAAAATAAAAAGATGTTCATTAAATAGTTGATCGTTTAGAAACATTAAGGGCTTGAAAGTATTGTAAGAATAACGCTTCCTAAAATGCTACCCAGAAATAACGATATTAGCGCAAATGCTAACCAAGCTTGTTTATTCTGCTTTTTTCGTATGTAATTCTTTCTTTTTTGGTGCTGTTTTGATTTTGTTGAGCTCATTTTATTGATTATTTTCTTTAAGTGGCTTTTTTTTTATGATATCTTCGCTTTCTCCTTCTTCTTCCACTTCTACCTTTTGCAATAGTTCGGTTAATACCACTTTATTAAACGAAAAAAGCATTCTGGGGATATATTTATCAGCTAAATAAGTTCCATCATCGATTTCTTCTTTTAAAGGGAATAACTGTTTTTCTTTGATTACAGAACCTAGATAATTTCGTTCATATTCGCGATAGCCAAAGATTTCATTTTTTACAATAACTATTTTTCGTTCAAATCCTTCAGGAATTCCCGCTTTTTCAAGTACAAGGAGTATTTTTTCCCTCGATAAAGACTCAAGAAGTTCAAGATCTTCAGCTGTACCTTCATAAGCGGGTCCAGTTTGAGTAAGTTCATAATCGATCGCTTTCTCTAGCCCTAACATTACTTTAAAACCATGTGTTTCGTCATCTTGGTCAACAGCAGTAATTTTAAAGGCAATTCCGTGTTTGTCCCTTATAGCTGGAGCTATCTTTGCAGCGATGAATTTCATTCTTGTAGTAGTATTGTAACCGTGCCACAACCAGACTCTGTAATGTTGAGGATCTATAAAAAGAAGAACGAAATCATCATCTAACAAATCTTGTAATCGTAGATCAGGATCAATTATTAACTCTTCAAAATCGCCAATCTCATCGTTAAATTGATAAACGATAATCTCTTGAACTTTTCTTTCAGGAATACCTTCTTCTTCTTTATCTTCTTCTTTATCTTCTTCTTCTTCTTCCTCATCTTCATCATCTTCTTCTTTCGTGTTATTTCTAGCTGGGGGTTGCTCATCTGGCATTTTATTTAATTTAAATTGCTTTAATTACTTAATAAATAGTTAGGATTAATAATATATTATTATTTTTGCTTTAAAAATAGATGTAGAATTTATTTCAGAAATTCGATTATAGAATTTAAGACCAAATTTGGTTCTTCGACAAAAGGAGCATGTGCACTTTTACTAAACCATGTGATTTGGGAATTTGTTATTAATTCAGCGAGTATTTCGGCGTTTTGAGGTGGAACTAAAATGTCCTTCTTTCCATGCATGATTAAGGTAGATATCTTTAATTCTTTTAATTTATCGCATGTATTGAGCGATGCAATTGCTTTTGTTTGATGTTCGTAATTTTCGGGCGACATTGGCGTTTTTGCCATGTTTTGAATCGCATATCCAATAAGCTTAGGGTTTTTTCTTATGAATTCGTTTGAATAGAATATATTCAAAGTTTCTTCTGCTATTTCTTCTATA
>JAUWNA010000342.1 GCA_030612905.1 Promethearchaeota archaeon | reverse complement strand
AGAAGAAGAAATTGAAATGGCAAAAGAAGAAAATGTTGAGTTTCAGTTTTTAACAAATCCAATAAAAGCAATTGGAGATAAAGAAGGGATTCTAAAAGAAATAGAATGCATTCGGATGAAGCTTGGCGAATTAGATAAATCTGGTCGGAGAAGACCAATTCCTATAGAAGGATCAGAGTTTAAAATGGATATTGATTTTTTCATACTTGCTATTGGACAAGGTACAGATTTAACACTTTTAGAAGCAGCTCATGGCGAATTAGAAGTAGATCGATGGGGGAAAATTATAACGGACGAATTAACAATGCAAACTCATGTTCCTAACATTTTTGCAGGGGGTGATGTAATCCCCGGAGAAGGAATTGCTGTTCGAGCCATAGGACATGGAAACAATGCGGCGAATTCGATCGATCGATATCTTAGAGGGGTTGACTTAAAAAAAAATCGAATCTTTAGAAAACATTCTAAACTTGCTCCAATACCTAAAAAAGAAGCCAGTAAAACGCCCAGAGAATGTATAGAATTGTTGCCTATACAAGAAAGGTTAAGGAGCTTTAATGAGGTCGAATTACCTCTCACGGAAGAAAGCGCAATCCAGGAAGCAAGTAGGTGTTTGCATTGTAATATCTGTTGTAGTACAGATCAAAAATTAGATGTTTACATAAATTCATGCGATGAATCTAATACACAAGCGTGTAGTTATGGTATACAACCCGTTGTTCCTTATTATAGTGCGTTGGATTTCCTTAAGGTTCCAAGAGTAGTAATAGGTCTTTTAAACCAAAAAGAAATCGTGCCCGTAGTTCTTTCAAACGAAAAATGTTGTGGACACGATCCTCTATGGCAAGGAGATACTGATACATTTGAAAAGTTAGCAAAACACAATGTTCAGTTATTCAACGACGCTGGAGTAAAAACATTAATACTTAGTTGTGCTGAGGGTTACCATACATGGAAATACGAGTATCCTAAATTATTTAAAGGAACTGATGAGTTTAACTTTGAGATTTATCACGTAACAGAGTACATCCTAAAGGAAGGCTTAATAGACGATGTTAAATTCCCAATTTCAGAAAAAATAAGAGTTACATATCACGACGCATGTAGATTAGGACGATTGGGTAATGTTTACGATGCGCCCCGCGAACTATTAAATAAGATTCCATTTATTGAATTAATTGAGATGGAGAGTAACAAAAAAGATGCTTTATGTTGTGGAGTTTCCGCCTATATAAGTTGTAATGAGTACTCAAGAGAGATTCAAGCTACCCGTATTAAAGAGGCGATCGATACTGGCGCCGAGTATCTAATCGTTAGTTGCCCCAAGTGTTTAGCCCACTTTAATTGTTATTTGAACGAGGAAAAAGAATTAAAAAACAAGATTAAAGTCGTGGATCTAACCAGCTTTATTGGTAAACTCTTGTTTCTCAACTAATTGATATTTTTAATATCATTTAGGATAAATTCTCGCTTGTCTATATTGCTTTTTTTCCCAAAATTTTATCAGCTAATCCTGAACTCATTAAAAAAGAAAAGAAAAAAAAGAAATAAGTTAATTTTTTAAACAAAAAAACTTTTTAAACTAAAATTTTTATTTCCTCGCCAAATACTATATTATTAGCAATTTCAAAAGCAATATTGTAGTCAAAAACTTTTTTACCTTTTGTCTTTAGGGCTTCTTTAAAGATTTTCCTCTCAATTTTGTATTTTAATCGTCCTATGTTAAGAGCACCAATCGCATAAATACCCGGATAGAACTCCGTATTATAATAGTCTGGTTTCATTCCTTCTATTCCATAGGGAGGTACCAAATTAATATCTACTACAATTTTATTTGGAGGTAGTTGGGTCATTAATTTTTTTGAGATCATTTGGACTCCTGCTTTACCAACAGACCATATTATATCTGCGTCCCTCACTATTTTCAGATATTGTTCATCTGAATTTACGACTTCTCCTATAATCTTAGTGGCACCTCTTCCTGCTTTCTTAGTCAAACTTTTTGCCAATTCTTTTACGAATTGTTCTCTTCTTGAAGTAATGACTACTTTTGCGTTAAGTTTTGAAGTAATTAGAGCGGAGATTTGCCCTACAGGGCCAGTTCCTCCTAAACAAATTATCTTTTTACCTGATAAATCTGAAAATCCATGTTTTCTTGCAACCTCTAGTGTTTTTGCAACTATAGCTGAAGCTGTTGTATGAGAACCACGTGGATCTATAATTACAGGAGATTCAAATGGAGGAATAATTGTTTTCAAAACTTCCTCCGCAATTTTTTCACTTTCTATAACATCAGAACCACCAACAAAATAAACTGAAGAAGCTCCCGCTTTTCGAGAGAACATAGCATCTTGAACTAGCCTTGAGACTCTGTCTGCTTTCATTCTAGAATATGGTATTACTATATCAAATCCCGCATCATAACCCATATTAGTATCAAAAGGAGAACAATACTCGTCCGTATCAAAAAAGTATAAAATTCTTTCTTCTTTTTCTTTTTTTATAACTTTTATAGGCATTATTTCAAGTATAGATCTATTCAATAAGTCATTAATCGATGTTTCTTCATCAGGATATTTTGCAACTTTCTTAAGATTAATTATTTCGATTCCTATATCCAATTCTTTAGCTAAAAATGTGATACCATCAAAATGTCTTTTATCAGTAATAAAAAATGCTTTCAATTGGCTTTTTTCTTGTTTTTTAGCTAATTCTAAGATATTCATCATCATCCAAGCTTCACGGATTTTATATCTTATTTCATCTTCTTGTGCTTTGAAATCATCTTTTAATAATTGTTTCCAAATAACTAACTGTTGAAAATTAGTATCGTTATAATGTACACGACCCATTTTTTTATAACTTTCAATCTCTTCTGTGATTTTTTTTATAAAACCTTTTTTATCCATTAGTGGTGCTGAAACTACATTTAGTGCATAATCCGGAATATCCACAAATTCATATGGGATATCTGCATTTCGAAAAATCGCTCCAAATTCATCATCAGTAGCTGGTTCTTCAATTGAGCGCATTCCTTTATCTTCTACTACGAAATTAGGGTGGTATTTGTTTACTAAATCTTTAATAAATTCCATATATACCCTTGAAACAAAAAATAGACTACCCAGTATTCCTTCTTCTTTTGGTAATTCTAAAGCCCAATCTATCGGAAATTCGCTCTCAATTAATATCAATCTAATTTTTTTGTCTTTTAATCGTTTTAATTCTAAAACTTGCATTATTTTCATCCCTCTTTTAACATTACGATTGTTTTTAATTTTTCTTTTCGAATATCATATTTTATAACTTTGATATTATATTCTTCAAATAATTTTTTCAGTTCAGAAATTAAATCTTCATGAGCAAAATGAATTATAGATAAATTATCATTTTTGATGTTATTTACAACATCTAATATTTTCTTTACAATCCATTTTGGTTTTATGGTA
>JAUWNA010000180.1 GCA_030612905.1 Promethearchaeota archaeon | reverse complement strand
TAAAACGGTGATTAATATATTTTGATTTATGGAACATTGTTATTTTTATTTTTCTTGTTTTTTAAAAATCCTAAAAAATTCTTACTCTCTATTTATTTATATTATTTATTATTATCTTTTCTACTATATTTACTAACCTCGATGACGCATAAAGAATGTGGTGCGACTCCACGCTCACTTCCGCTCAATGTTATCCCTCAAGAACCCCGGATTATCATAGTTAGGGGAGCAAATAGAGATTCTCGTGCCGAGAGAAGCAGTTAAGTAGAGTAAATGTACCCGCAAAAGTTTAAAGAAAGCATTCCCGAATGCTCTTGAAGCTGACGGGATAGAAGCCGTAGGGTTATGGCTATTATCCAGAGTTAAGTATGGATGGCAACAGAAATACGATCGGATATAAATTTTAATCACTTCTAAGAAGGTAAATTAAAAATAACCTGGAACGCTGTAATTTAATATTAAATATCAAATATTTATATTAAATTTCTGTATTAATTTTTTGAAACTTTATTAAAACATTATTATTAGAATAATAAGCGAAGATGTTCAAGGCAAAAATTAAATGATTTATGAAATATCATCATAATAAATTAAAGTCTAGATTAAATTTATTCCTTGATGAGTTATGGGAAAACAATACAAAATGGGGATTTTTTACGGACCGGATCCAGATACAGAAATGTTAGCCCAAAAATTTGTTGGCAACATTATCAACGACGACGAATTTTGTAAAGCGTGTGAATTGCTCGAGCAAAAAGTTAAATGCGACCACTGTAGAGAACATTTAAGAAACTTTTCAAGTTCGGTTTATTTTTACGATAAAATAGGAGAAAATATCCCAGATTTTATAGAAAATCCTGAAGATTTTTTACCAAAAACTATACCCCCAGTAGATTTTTTGATGGTAGTTGGAATTCACCAAGATTTACTTTCAGAATTGCCTGAGTATTTGAAAGATAAAAAAATTAAAGCGGTAATTGTCCCTATTGAGAATCCTAAATGGGTCCCCCCTGGATTACAGGTGCAGGTGTTAGAAGACTTTGAAAGATTGGGAATTCAAGCAGCGTTTCCAAAACCTTTTTGCGCAATGAGTAAGGAACTGAACGAATATAACAAAGTAGGGTTTAATCTCACTAAAAACCACGATAATGTTTATGAATTTATTGATTATTATAAAATAGGAGAACCGATTGTTTCATTCATTTTGAGCGATGATGGAAAAGCAATTTTAGATACATGCGTTTTACAAAGCGCACCATGCGGTTCTACATTTTATATCCTCCAACAATTGAAAGCTAAATATATTGATGACGATGAATTAAGTTTAAACGAAAGAATTAGTAAAGCTCACCATTCTTATCCTTGTAATGCATCAATGGATAAAGATTTAATATTAAAGGACTCTATACTCCATATAGGTGGAATTCTCGTAAGAGATGCGGTTAGAAACGAATTGGGACTTAAAGAACATGAAGGTCGTAAAGAAGCATATGTCGCCCCTTAATTTTAACCATTTTTAAATATTTTTAAAACATAATTCACGCTTCGTAATAATATTTAATATAACAATTTATATTTAATAATAAGAAAATGAACTTGAGTTTTGACCAATAAAATTAGAAGCTAAAATTAAATCTGTTAATCTTTTAATAGATTAACATCTAAAACTTATGTATTCATATTTCTAACGGAAGTTAGGTTGTTTTTATTATATAATATGAACCTTTTTAGACATAATTAAATTCATTAATCATGGTGAGTCATATAACTCAATGTACAAAGACGCTGTGTCTCGACGAAAGTTCTGAAGTTGAAGAAGAATCTTTTTTTGAAAAAAAGTTTTGGTATTTCATAATTCCATCATTGGCCTTGCTTGGATTATCTATCTCTTTAGAGCTTATAACTGACTATGTTTTATTAAGTCAAGCTTTAGCTGTTGCTTCAATTCTACTCTCAGGCTCTGAAATATTGAAAGAGGCTATAGAAGATGTCTTATCTAAAAGGATTACAGCTAATATTCTAATGATAGTCGCAGGTATTGCTTCGTTCTTTATATTGCACGGTCAGGAAGGAGCTATGGCGATCTTGCTTTATGCAATAGCTGAATATTTAGAGGAATTAACTACAGAAAAATCTAAAAATGCGATCAAAGAATTACTTGAATTAGCTCCAGATGACGCTCTATTAAAGATTGATGATAGTTACGAGAAAGTACCGACTGAATCTGTAAAAATCGGTGAAATAATCGGTATTAAACCAGGAATGAAAGCCCCTCTGGATGGAATAATCGTAAAAGGGAAATCTTATTTCGACGAAAGTGCAATAACAGGCGAGTCCTTACCTATTTTCAAAAAAGAAAACGATGAAATCTTTGCCGCGAGCATTAACAGCGATAGTTTTGTGGATATAAAAGTAATAAGAGAGAGTTCAAACACAGTTGTGGCTAAAATAGCCGAAAGTATTAAATTAGCTCAACAAAACAAAAGCGATAGCGAACGATTTATTGAAAAGTTTGCTAAATATTACACGCCAATTATATTAATTAGTGCGCTCCTTGTTATGATTATACCCACGGTCGTATTTAACCTAGATTTTAACATGTGGTTTTACCGAGGTTTAATTTTATTAGTAGTATCTTGTCCTTGTGCCCTCACATTGTCAACTCCTTTAGCTAATATAGCCGCACTCACAAAATTGGCAAAGGAAGGAATACTGGTTAAAGGAAACAAATTTATTGAAATAGCGAAAAATATCGAGTTAATCGCGTTTGATAAGACCGGAACTCTTACAGAAGGGAATCTAAAAGTTTTTAACATAGTTAATTATTCCAGCAATAACCAAGAGATTATTAAAATAGCTGCTAGCTTAGAAAATCTTTCAGAGCACCCCATTGGAAAAGCTATCGTTTATCAAGCGAAACAAATGCAATTACCGTTATATACTGTGGAAAACTTTAAAATAACTAAAGGTAAAGGTATTAAAGGAGTAATTGAAGGGGAAGTTTATTATGTAGGAAGTAAGAATTACCTAGAAGAATTAAAAATTGACCTTCCTGATGATATTTTTGAAGAAACCGAATTATCTGGAACTATTCCTATATTACTTGGAAACAATAAAACAATTATGGGGTTAATTACAATCAGAGATGTGTTAAGAGTTTCAGCACCCCTCTTAGTCGACGGTTTGAAAAAACGAGGTTATCAGTCAGTTCTTATCTCGGGGGATAATCAACTAGTATGTAACACAATAGGGGAGTGTTTAGATATAGATTCTTACCACGGAGAATTGCTACCCGACCAAAAATTAGAGGAAATTGAAAGATTAAAAAAGAAATTTAAAGGAGTAGCTATGGTTGGTGACGGAATAAACGATGCTCCTGCCTTAGCTTTATCAGATTTGGGAATTGCGATTGGTGCTTCGGCAACGGATTTAACTTTAGAAACAGCTGATGTTATTATTATGAGCGACGATTTAAAGAAAATTATAACCTTTTTTGATATAACAAAAAGGACCAATAATATCATAAGACAAAATATTTGGACTTCTATAATTGTCAAAGTAACTTTCGCGATTCTCACAGTCTTAGGATTTATGACGCTGTGGCTTGCGGTTGGAATAGCAGATATGGGCGTGTCCTTACTCGTTTTAATCAATGGAATAACCATTTTCAGGTATAAAATAAAGTTTAAAGAACTCTCTTTGGAGAATTTAGAAAGCAATGCAAAATTAATTATTTGTCAAAGTTGCGAAACTAAAAATATTATACCTCAACACCATGGTCGAGATATGATCGAAAAAGAGGGAAAATTAATTTGTTGGAGAAAATTACTGAACAACGAAGATTTAGAACCATGTCAAGAGGAATTACCTTTATTTTGCCCTAAATGCAATAATGAGTTACATGTAATTTAAATCGGCGATTTTTTAAAAAATCTTCTTTCTTTCTTATTTAAAAGTAAGAATGTTCAAATGCGGGAAGGGAGATTCGAGCTCCCGAACTCCTACGGGACTGGATTCTGAGTCCAGCGCCTTTGACCAAAAAATTCCTTCCCCCACCTTAGAGAATTGTCTTATGGTAGTTTGAGTGAAGATTTTCTAAATAAAAACAATTGAGGTATAATTGTTCCCCATTATTTTAAAAGCAAAAATGAATTACAAATTTTATCTTCTAATTCTTAGGTGTTATCATTGTGGGTAAATGCGGGAAGGGAGATTCGAACTCCCGAACTCCTACGGGACTGGATTCTGAGTCCAGCGCCTTTGACCAAGCTTGGCAATTCCCGCAATGAATTAAATTTCGAAAGTTTCCATTGCCAATAAAATTAGAGCTTGAGGAATATAATTACTCGAAATTTTTATATCTTGTGAACTTTGCTGTTGTTAAAGTCCAGTTTTTAAAATACTAAAATTAAGAAAATCCTAATATTAAAATAAATTAAAATCTTATACATCGATAACTAATCGAAAGGGGAATTTAAATAATGCCTAAGGTTAAAATTAATAATTTTAATTTATACTACGAAGTTTACGGCGAGGGGCATCCTCTACTAATGATCTTAGGTTTGGGGGCAAACACTAGCTGGTGGGGGAGATATTTTCTTAAAGAATTAGCAAAACATTTTAAAGTTATTGTGTTCGATAATAGAGGAACAGGGCAATCTGACGATCCTAAACTGAATTATACGATAAAAACACTAGCAGACGACACAATTGGTTTAATGGATGCTTTAAATATTGAATATGCTCATCTCTTCGGACACTCAATGGGAGGTGGTATTGCCCAAGAGTTGGTTCTAAACTATGATAGGGTAAATAAGTTAATTTTATGTTCCACAAGTTGTGGTGGACCTACATCCATTTTAGCATCTCCAGAAGTATTACTAATCATAGATAAGCCAAGAGAGGGGCGAACTATAGAAGAAATAGCAGAAGAAACTTTGAATATATTCTATTCAAACGAATTCATAAGAAAAAACCCTAAGCTTATTGGATATGCGATTCAAAACATGGCAAAAACGCCAATGTCGCCCGAAAATTACGAACATCAAACAAA
>JAUWNA010000098.1 GCA_030612905.1 Promethearchaeota archaeon | reverse complement strand
AAGTTAGATGGTGTAGTAGAATTTATAAAATCTTTAAAAAAAGAATAATTGAGAATAAAACTTAATCAACTTCTTCTATTCTTCTAGATTTTGCACTTTTATACATTGTTTCAACAATTTTTAAAATTTTATAACCATAATTACCATCAGTCAGTGGTTTTTTATTATTTAACATGCAATCGATAAAATGCGCTATTTCTTGAGGGTATCCAAAAGACCAAGCTTCAGCTGGAACGGGAAACGTCCAACCTTTTGTAGTTCCAGCTTTTTCTACAGCATAGCCAAACCCTTTTTCGCTATAAACGCTCATTAAATTAGAAAATGTTGGAGCAACTTTAACTTGTCCTTCAGTGCCAAATAATTCAAATCTCATGTCATAACCCCCTGGCGCGGTCCATGACTCTTCAATTACTACTTGTGCGTCGTTTTCAAAGTATAGAACACCTACAACGTTATCTTCTACTTCACACTTACCAAATTTACCCCGATCTGGTTGTATCGTTTTTACTTGACAGTACACTTCTTTAACATCGCATCCAAGATACCAAACTAAACAAGCAATATCGTGTATTCCTAAATCTAATAAAGCACCACCTCCTGAATCCTTTAACTTATAAAACCACGCAGAATGAGGTCCAGAGTGTTGTTCTTTTCCGCGACCCATGTAAATCTTTCCTAAAGCGCCTTCCTCGATAATCTCTTTAACTTTGCTAAATGAGGGTGCGTACATGTTATTTTCACAGTAAAAAATCTTCTTGTTTGAAGTCTTCTCGACGTCTAACATCTCTTTTCCTTCAATGATGTTTCTAGCTAAAGGCTTCTCTATTAGCGCGTGCTTTCCAGAATTTAAAATGTCAATGGCTATATCTTTATGTAAGTAATTTGGAACGCAAGCAGAAATAGCATCACAATCGAGTTTCAATAAATTTTTATAGTTTTTATATGGATTACCAAGGATTCCATACTTATTCATGAGATTTTTGGCTTCCTCTTCATTTATAGAAGAGATTCCCACAATTTCTACATTTGGGAGCAATGAATAAGAATGACAATGATGTTCAGCAATAAAACCAGACCCAATGATTCCTACTTTAATTTTATCCATAATAATACCATCTTGATAATTTAATCTTGATTTAATTTAACTTATTCAAATTTAAAATTATACCTATTTATTATTCCCAAAATTCTAATGGTGTGTGGAACTTCTTAATTCCTGAAAAAGGGCAAGCGGCGATACAATTTCCACAGTCGCCTGAATTTTCGACCCAAAATTCAAAACATTTTTCCACATTTACATAATACTTCTTAACACCTGAATTGTTAGATATGGTTGGTGGTTCAAAGCTTGGCTCTTTGTCCTTTGTTATAGCCTTGGGTTCACAAGCTTCAGCACATTTGTAACAATGTTTGCAAAATTTATCGACTTTTTTAATAAAATTTAGATTAGGACCGTCCGATGTCAATGGCAAGTCTGTAAATACCTTACAAATTCTCACTCTTGGTCCATATTCCGGCGTAATAAGTAATCCGTGCCTGCCTAAAGCTCCAAAGCCTGCATCAATTGCTAATGGTATGCTAAGCGCGGTATCGTTCCCACATTGGATCGCTCGATACCCTAAATTTCTAATAAATTCGCCGAGACAAGAAATAACAAAAGCCATTTTTGAATAAGCTATTCCCGTTGCTGCTGATGCGGGTTGAGCAGGAGACGTAGAGACAGCAATTTCGTCCATTTCAATCCCCATAACAATTACTTTATTTACTCCTTCTGGTAAATTGATAGGGCTTTCTAATATTGAATTTTGGACATTTCCTTCTCTAATATCTTTTTTTGAGTCTGATTCGCTAGTTAATGGAGGTCTTATGAAACCCGTTTTATAAATCCATTTCTCATCAACCTTAGCAATTCCTACTAATGAAGCACCAAAAAATTTAGCAACTTTTTTTACCTGCTGAGTAAAGGTTTTTGGATTCTCTATTTTATATTTCGATTGCATCCAATTTCCCCCGTAATCTCCTCCTTCTGGTTTTTTTCTTTCCCAAGCAAAAGCAAAAGGAAACTTTTCGTACACTGTCCATCCAGCTGCTACTAAAGCAAAATCTATTCGAGTATATCCATCTTTTTTTGAATTGATGTGATTTGCGATATTCTCTTCAAACATTTTTCCGTATGTCGATAACGTTTTATCCCAGGTCCACCGGTAAAGTATATGATTTTTTTCTTCAAATCTTTGGTAAACGTTTTCATTAATTTCATAAAGATTTTCTTTTTTTTTTTCCATTTAAACCCGTTTCTCTTCGCTTATATTGACTATATTTATTATTTTCAGTTATTCTTCTCCTAAAAAGAAAATAGTCCTTTAAATATTAGTTTAAAGCAAGAAATATAATTTTTAATATAAATTTATAAGTTAGAGTATAATAATTTTCTCTATGCCTATATATATACTTGCAACTAAACTTCAAAATCCTGATTTAGTAGCAAAAAGGAAAGAACAGGGTGAAAAATATCTAGAACTAGTTAAAGAGAAAGTTCCTAATATTAAATGGATCGCACATTACGCGATGTTAGGTCCTTATGACTTTCTTGATATTTTCGAAGCAAAAAATGAATTAGAAGCCGCAAAGGTTTCGCTGCTTTCCCGTGCTGCGGGAGCTACTTTCGCAGAGAGTTGGACAGCCATTCCATACACAGATTTTCTTAAACTAGTTGAGGACTTGAAATAAAATAAAGAGATTTTAATAATGAAACGGTTTATTATACAACTAGGGTTTGGCATAGATCAGCACGGACACGATGATGATTGCACTAATGCTGCTATCAAAGCTGTCAAAAATGCTATTTCAAATAACTGTCTCGCGGGATTATTAGAGATTTGTGGCTTAAAAGAACCAAGAGATCTATTAAAAATGATTGTACATGTAAAGATTGGAGCACCTTATACCGATAAAGTTAAAAAAGAAAAAGTCTTAAAAGCGATTCCATTTGGTGAAAAATCGATTGAGATAGAGAAGGGAGGATTGGTTGCTAAAGGAATAATGATTAAAGAACTAGGGGATACTTCTGACAAAATAATTGTTTGTAATGCGGCTGTAACTGTATCAATCACGGTTTAAAATTCGTATAATAAATAAAGTTAATACGATTATGGTGAAAAGATGTGAATGGGCAGAAGGAAATGCCCTAATGAAGGACTATCACGATAAAGAATGGGGTGCCCCTGAACATGACGAAAAAAATCTATATGAACTCTTAATCTTAGAAGGGATGCAAGCTGGTTTAAGTTGGAACACTATACTTCAAAAAAGAGATAATTTCAGGAAAGCATTTGATAATTTTGATTATATCAGAATTTCAAAGTATGCCGAACTTAAAATTGAAGAATTAATGCAAAACAAGGGAATTATACGAAATCGATTAAAAATCCAATCAGTAATCTCAAACGCAAAATCATTCATTAAAATTCAAGAAGAATTTGGTTCTTTTGATAATTACATTTGGAGATTTGTTAATAATAAGGTAGTTCATAATTCATGGAAAACATTAGAAGAATTACCATCCAACACAGAACTTTCAAATAGAATTAGTAAAGATTTGAAGAGAAGAGGTTTCAAATTTGTAGGATCAACTATAATTTACTCCTTTTTACAAGCAGTTGGAATTGTAAATGACCATACAACCTATTGTTTTCGGTATAGTGAATTAAAAAATAAAATTTAGTTTGTAATTAAATTCTCTAAACCTATTTCTTTTTCAGCGTATTCTTTTAAACCACGCCATTGTGCCTTGGTCGTACCAAAATATTTAAATATCGCGATACCCAAACCAAAATCAAAACCTTTCATTTGTTTTAACATTTCATCGGTATTACACTCAACGGAATTCGTGATTGCTAGTATCGGACTATTGAATTCGTGAATTCTCTTTTTCATATTTCTCATAAAATACCAATAAAAAAAGCCACCCACCTTACCCCAGTACCATCCGTCGTCTCGTGTTCCCATTAAATATGGGTATTCCATTGGAGATGCCACATCTAAAATTGAAGATAATTTTTCCCAATCTTGACCTAATCTTTTTTGCGTAAACATTTTCTTAGGACCCGGAAGGCAAAACCATCCCGAGACACAGTTGATATTAACGCTTTTTATTGCGTTCTGGAGCTTTTGTGCGTATTCTGCAATTGTATCTGATTTAAATCCGTACCATTCATGACTTGTTAATAATTTTGCTTTAGGTCCATAATTAATTCTAAATTTTTCTACACACCGATGGCAAGCGCATAACTCCATGAAAGCTCCATCGTATCTAATGTAATCGGCAAAGAACCCCTTTACTGGATAATTTTTTACGACTTCTTCCGTAAGCTCTATTAAATAATTAACATGCTCGCTATTAGGACACATAAAACTTGTAGATGGTATATAACCCTTTCCTCTTGCACCCCTTGCCTTCCCTTGCTTCTTATCTATGTTTTCTGTTAGAAAGGGAACTTTTTTTTTATAATCATTAAATGAAACTTTCTTAGGTAATTCTACTCTCATTTCTCCCTCGTCGTGCGTTGAAATATCGCCTTTTCTATACTTTACATCATGCTTTTTTCCATTTTTTCCATGAACGCTAACTCGTTCAGGATGTAAATTTCCTTGGTACGCATCGTTCATGCTTGTAAAAGAAACCATTATTTTTATATTTCTGTCCTTTCCAGCATCACAAAACTCCCCCAATATATCTCTTCCAGTAGGGTTCCATCCCACCTCCGTTTCCCACAAGCATGCCCCATCAGTATCCTTGATAACAAGCCCAAAAACATTGAAGTGACACTCGTCTAATTTATCCATAACTTCAATAACGTTAAGTTTTTTTTCAGCAAATTCGTAATCTAACTTCCTAAAGCCTTCTGGGCCTCTAACTGGCATAAGACCCATGGCATATATTTTTTTCACGCCGAATGCTGATGTTACGGTTTCTAACTTCTTAGGGTCAAACCCAATATATTTTGACCAATCAAAATTTCTTTTCATGTCTTTTCAATACAGTCAACTTTTATTTTGATAAGTTTAGCTTAAATTTTTCAATTTCTGAATTAGATAGTTTTTTAACATTGTTCTTATAATAAATTTTTAAGACTATTTGATATTTTAATAATAGATCCATTTAAAGATTTATATATGTAAATACGATTATTTATTATAGAAATCGAATTAAATTATTTGTATAAATATCAAGTAGTAGACGAAATATTTAAGATGTGCTTGGGAGGAATACTGAACAAAAATGTACGATGCAACCTTTAAGATCATTATTTTTGGAGATGCTGGCTGTGGTAAGACCACACTAACTCAAAGATTTTTGACTAATTTGTTTGTTTCTGACTCAAAAATGACAATTGGAGTAGACTTTGAGGTTAAGAGCTTAGAAGTTGACAAGCAGAAAGTAAAATTACAGATATGGGATTTTGGTGGAGAGGAGAGGTTTAGGTTTTTACTTCCTACATATGTTAGAGGCGCTCGGGGAGGGCTATTCTTATTTGATATAACAAATTATTCTTCCATCGCTCACATAGACGATTGGCTTAGCGTTATTAGAAAAGAAATCCGAGCCGAGGATGTATTTCCCATTATTGTAGCGGGTGGTAAAGCAGATTTAGCCGAGAATAGGGAAGTTTCAGCAGAAGAAGGAATAAAAATTGCAAAATCGAGAAATGTCGATGGTTTTATAGAAACTAGCTCTAAGACGGGAGAAAATGTTGAGAAGACATTCGAAGCCCTGACGAGATTGATGCTTAATAATTCCCAAAGATACTAAGTTAAAGTAAACTCGTTTTTAAAGAATTCCTAAATCTTTTATTAAAGTATAGTAAATTAAAGTATAGTTTGATTACTGTTATTTATTGATAATAATTTTGTTATTTATTATTCACAGAAACCTTTTCAAGTATTCGTGTGTTAATTCTCCTATTTAAAACCATAGTTTGGTATTCCATATCCTTTCTGTATTGGTTCGCAAAACTTAGAAGTTGTTCAATCATTTCGATTTCTTTACTTTCATCTCTGAAATAATATCCTCCAAAATTTGGGATTTCCGCGTAATTTATCTTCAAACTTTCTTGTAATTCTCTAGGTAATACATCAGTTCTATCCTTTATTGACAAATCTAAAGCTTCTGATAGTTCAATATATCTTTCTTGTTTACTAAACTGACACAAAATGCATTTCGAACTTCTATTTTTAAGGATATACAAAATAATAATTCCCGTTAAATACCTAAAGTTATCGACTAATTCATCGTAATTTCCTTTTTTCATGTGTTTTTTAACTATTATTTCCGCAATTGAGTACAAACTCGAAAAATAAATCGCTCGAGAAAAGTATGCTGGATCGACACAAAACAATCTAGTAAACCAAAATGCGCTAACTTCTTTAGGTGGATCTTCAAAAAATATGTAGTATACTAACCTTCCATCTCTTTCTTTATATAAAGTAGATTCTTTTTTCAACATATTTAAGTATGTTGATATGGTTGAACGCGCGATTTCCTTAAAGAATTTTTTATATTCTACTTCGACATCTCTCGTAGTGACCTTTTTTTTTCCCTCGAGATAGAATTTTAGGATTATACCCAATATTCGATTCTCGTGAAGTCTTCCAGTTTTAACTTGGGTTTCTTCCGATTCATCCTCTCTAATGTTATAAATATCAATTAGTTCAGGAGCGATTTCGTGAATAACTTTTTCCAAAATATAAATGTTTAATTCAGTAATTTCTAACAATCCTCAAAATTGATATTTATAATTTATTAAAAAAAATGTATACTTTTATTAATTGACTTTCTAATTAAATAGAAGATTTAATCTATTTAATGTAAGTATATCAAAAATACAATTTATAAATAGAAATAATTAATCCTTTAAGATTTAAAAAAGAAAATAATAAAAAAAAAAAAAGCTTGATACTATTAGTACTTTTATTAGGGTTTATTCACCGTGTTTTTCTTTCCAGATAGGATCGTTGATTTGAAGTATCCTTCGTTGAACTTTACCAAGAATATTTTTAGGAACTTCTTGTATAAACTCGATCATCCGTGGACACTTCCATTTCGTCATGTTTTC
>JAUWNA010000535.1 GCA_030612905.1 Promethearchaeota archaeon | reverse complement strand
CAAGGCTGGCTATTTTGACCAGAAGGCGCCCATCGACCGCAATCTAATATCTCTCTTATCGTGTCGTTATCAATTTTCTTATAAATAAAATTTCTGACGGATTTTCGCGACCTAATTAGATCCAACAAATTGTTTGTTTTTGATTCCATATTTTAAGAATTCGTAATAAAGAAATTTATACTTTTGCCTAAATGTTGTATGAAACATGAAATAATCAAATTAAAATAAGTATAAATGATTCTACAATTTGATTTTAATATGTCTGAATGGAAGTATAAATGGTGGCAAAAAACTACAGTATATCAAATCTACCCTCGATCATTTAAAGATAGTACTGGTAATGGTATTGGAGATTTACAGGGGATAATTTCAAAATTAGATTATTTAGAAGATTTAGGGGTAGAAACCATATGGTTTAGCCCCTTTTTCGATTCCCCTCAACAAGATCACGGTTATGACATTAGAGATTTTCGTGGTATCGCATCGGAATATGGAACATTAAAAGATTTTAATCAACTCCTAAAGGAAATGCACGATAGAAACATGAAAATGGTTTTGGATTTCGTTCTTAATCATACATCTATTGATCATCCATGGTTCATTGAATCTGCTTCAAGTAGGGACAATCCAAAGCGTAATTGGTACATATGGCGCGATGGTAAAAAATCTGGTGGTAAGAAGCCACCAAACAATTGGACCACAATGACTGGAGGTTGTGCTTGGTTATATTACGAAAACACTGATCAATGGGTTTATTTCCACTTTTTGCCGAGCATGATTGATCTTAATTATCGTAATCTTGAAGTAAACGAGGAAATGTTTAACACAATGCGTTTTTGGTTAGATAAAGGAGTTGATGGATTTCGATTAGACATTCTTCATGCTATTTATGAAGATGAACAATTAACAAATGATAAATTTAGTTGGACAATCATTCCTTCAGACAAAAAAGTAGATACGCTTTTTCATAAGCACAAATACGATTTAAACCTACCCGAAACCTTTGATTTTGCTCTGGAATTAAGAGAAGTAATGGACGAGTATGAACCTGAAAGATTTCTTGTAGGTGAGGTTAGTGGTTCCATTGAGGAGATTAAAAAGTATTATGGACCTAATAACAATGGATTGCACATGTGTTTTTTATTCGAGTTTACTTCAACACCGTTTGACCCAAAAAAATACGTAAGCTTAATTTCAAGGATTGAAAAAGCATTGCCATTTCCATTTACTCCTACTTTTGTTTATGGAAACCATGATATAGATCGTTATATATCTCTTTTAAAAAACAATTTTCATAAAGCAAAAATTCTTGCAACTATGCAATTAACCTTAAGAGGCGTTCCATTTATTTATTATGGGGAAGAGATTGGGATGCCCAATGTTAGGTTCAAGCTAAAAACTAGTGAGGATCCAATTGGACGTAAATTTTCATGGTTTCCAATGCCGCAATTAAGTAGGTTAATTGGTTTTTCTTTAACTCGAGATCGCTGTAGAACTCCAATGCAGTGGAATAATGAGAAAAATGCAGGATTCTCGTCTAATATCGAAATTGAACCTTGGTTAAAAGTTTCAGATACTTTCGAGAAAATTAACGTTGAAAAAGAACAAAAGAATCCTGCGTCATTGTTAAACTCCTACAAAAGACTATTAAGAGTTAGAAAAGAAAATATAGCATTACAAGAAGGTGAATTGCATCTTATTGAACATGAAAAATTGGAGAAGAATTGTATTTCTTATACTAGAAACCATAAAGCTCAAAAAATCTTTATATATTTAAATTTTACAAAGAAAGAATTATTAATACAAACTCCTATAGCAAAACCAGAACTTTTATTCTCAACATTATCGAATAGAAAAACTTTAGATACTGAAGCTTATAATGGAAATATTAAATTAGCTCCTTTAGAAGGTATAATTTTTAAAAAAAAATAAAAAATAAAATTGAGTAAGAATTAAAATTATTCTGTTTTTATTTCAATATCCTTTGCTTCGTCTTCTAATACATCGTAATATTCAATATCGCTTAAACCACCAGTTGTAACATCCTTCCAATGCACTTTTAGTGG
>JAUWNA010000030.1 GCA_030612905.1 Promethearchaeota archaeon | reverse complement strand
AATCTCGCTGGGCGAGTACTACCGGACTTACCCTTCTTTCTTGAATGCATTCGAGCCATTTTTTGCTTCCCAGTTTATAAAATAATTAACATATATAGTATTGTTGATAAAATTAAAAAAGAATCATATAAATTAAAATTTATGAATTTAACAATTCAAACCACAGAAGCTAATGAAATTATTTTTATCTCGTATTTTGTTAATAATTTTGATTTCTAATCATTTTATAAACATTTCGTACAGATTCATGCCCGATATCTCCTCCTGCCCCTGAACCTCCAACACTATCCCCTGTAATATATAATTTTTTAATACCTTTAATAACATTTCCCGGTCTTTTGAATTTATGTTGTTCTATGTTTACCTCAACACCATCAACCATTTCTAAAAACAATGGTCTTTCATGTAATAAATATTGTTCGAGATCA
Organism: Promethearchaeota archaeon; assembly: GCA_030612905.1. GTDB lineage: Archaea > Asgardarchaeota > Lokiarchaeia > Sigyniarchaeales > SOKP01 > SOKP01. The sequence continues at coordinate 10,813 of JAUWNA010000030.1, read as the reverse complement.
GGAAAGAATCTTAAAATAGTATCCCTTAATCTTTGGTGAATCTCTTTCATCGTATTTTTATCCTTGATATCCTCCAAATTAGCCGCAGTAAAGAATGTCATTAATGATTTTCCTTTTGGTGCAACTTCTGGAGATAAATTAGATGGAATAAAGCCAAATGCTAAAGGATTATCAAAGAAGATTATACCATTTATATCACTAATTGATTTTGATAAGCAAAAGTCTATTGAAACACCAGCAGTTGGTCTTAGAGATTTACATTTTTCAATGATTTTTTTTTCGCATAAAGTCTCATCTAATATGGTAAACAATTGTTGAATAGGAATAGTTGAAATTATCGTTTTCCCATGTATAAGTTTATCATTAGTGAAAACACCAATTGCTGTTGAATCCTCTACAATAATTTTACTCACATCCTCATTTAGTCTAATTTCTCCACCATTATCCTTAATTTTGTTTAAAAAGGCATTAAAAATTGTAGTCCAACCTCCCTTCGGGTAATAAACACTTCCCAATTCCAAGACTCTACTAAAATTATGCAACAATTCTCCCGCTGAAGATCTATCTGGAAAGGGATTTACTTGAATTGCAGAACTTGCCATTATTAAAAATTTTTGAAGGGAGGGAACAATGTTTTCTTGATCAAACCATTGTAGCAACGATAGATCGTATAGTTTTTCGAAATCTCTAACACTCATTTTTTTTATTTTAATCATAAATTTTAATGTTTTAATCGTTGGAACCAATTTACTTTTTAGTACTGCCATAATTCCACCAGAAGGAAAGATTGTTTTTGTCCCATCGTCTAAAAACGCCCATGAAGTTCCTGGTTTTATGAAATCAATTGATTTATTAATTTCATTTAAAGAAGCTCCCAGAGCACTTATTGGACCAAATCTTACGGGATGAGGGCCAAAATCTAACTTAAAACCATTAATATCAACAACTCTTGCCCTTCCTCCTATCTCTTTGGCTTTTTCCAGCACTAATACTTTCCCATGTTGAGATAATAATGCTCCTATGTGCAAACCAGCTATTCCTGCTCCAATTACGATATAATCATAATTTTCAATCATAATAATCCTTATATATTAAATTTAACATTATTTTAATTTGTAATATATCTAATTAAATCTTAAGAAATTATAGTAATTATGGATGATGTAAAAGATACGATTTATTTTATTACAGGTAATAATTACAAATTTAATGAAATTGAAAGAATGTTTCAAAAAGAGAAAATATCATACATTTTAAGGCAAAATACGATTGATACAACCGAAATCCAAGCGACAAGTATTAAAGAAGTAGCTCTCTTTAAATTAAATAGCGTAAAAGGAAAGATTAACAATTCCTATTTTATTGAAGACGCTGGCTTTTTTATAAATATTCCTCTTAACGGATTTCCTGGCGTTTATTCTAAATTCGTATTAAATGCAATTGGAAACAAAGGAATTCTAAAACTTATCGATAATTTTAAAAATACTAAAGCTCATTTTGAAACAGTCATTGCTCTTTACTTTCAACCAATGAATAAAACGTTTTTATTTGAAGGTATTGTCGAAGGAAAAGTCTCAGAAACAATTAGAGGTACAAATGGATTTGGTTTTGATCCTATCTTTATTTCCAATGAAATCCCAACAAATACCTTTGCGGAATTAACCACTGAAGAAAAGAATAGTGTTTCGCACCGTGGAAAGGCTTGGAAAAAATTGATTGAATTTTTAAAAGAAAATCAATAACAAATCAAAATGTTTGGCGGAAGATATCCATAACACTTTGTTTACTTAATTTTATTAAGACTAGGTACATCCCTAGTACCCCAAATGTAATTGAAAGGGTAAAAACTCTTACTACAACATCCACAGGAATTGCAAATACAATAGGCATTTCAGTCATGAGACCTAAATTGGTTTCCATTAAATAAGCGCAATAAGTACCTATTAATGTCCCCATTGTTCCGCTGCTTAACATTATGATGAAACTTTCAATCAAGAATAAATTCCTTACATCTTTAGCTTTCATGCCAAGTGATCTCAAAATACCGATTTCAAACTTCCGCTCAGAAATAATTGCATACATCGTGGAGATTAGCCCAAATATAGCAATTACTATAGCAAACCATAGAATTATTTCCATTAAACTACTTTGTCTTTCAAACATATCTTGCATAAAATTAATTTTAGTTATTGCATCATCAAGAAAATAATCTTTATCAGAGTATAGGTTTTGTATTTCTTCTTTTGTGGTTTCGATATTTTCTTCGGAATCGTCTAATAATTTAATGAAGACTTTATCCACAATCATATTTGGACCACCAGGATCCTCAACATTCATTAAACGCATGTAATTATCTAAGGATACCATTATACCCCCACCATCTGCTGTACCTTCAGAACTTTTAAAGTTAATAAATCCGGGCATCCCTCCTGAGATGCCTACGACGCGGAAAAGCGTGATATTTCCTGGATCGTTAGGGATTTGAGGGTTGGTGAATGTTAAACGTATGTATTCGCCAACTTCGTTTATCCCAAGAACACTAGCGAGGGAATTAGCAATTATACAGGTGTTGTTATAATCAAAAATTCGACTAAATGAATAATTAAAACCACTTTCCGGGCTACTCCAAATCATAAGATCTTTATCCATCAAACTATAATAATCTTCTTCAATACCGATAAACCCAACTTCTCTGTCGTCGAAATTAGCAATATCGGCAGCTTTTACTTGAATTTTTGTTTCTGCTTGTGCGGAATAAAACTCAAAAATATTTAAGAATGCGTCATTGATAGATTCTTCGTCAAAACTTGGACCGCTATCGCCGAAGTCAAAAATTACTGACATAACTGCTGTAATATCAAACATATTGTACAATATTAACGCTGTTTGGTCTATTCCTTGAATAGACTTGAGATTTTGGACCATATCTAAGGTAACTGCGTCAACATCATGTTCTAAACCTTGGTTAATTAAAACTAAATCGGAACCGTACTGAAATCTTAAATTCAACGACATATTTTTTGATTCCATTTCTGTAACACTTGTAATAAAAAAGATAAAAGAAAAACTAATGGCAAACATTACAATTGTGCTTGTATTACGCCTTCTGTTTCTTTTTAGAGATATTTTAATAATATTTGCATACCTTCTAATTAATGGAGTAATTGCTCCAATAAGTAAACTCTGAATAAATGGTATAATTCCCACCGATGCGAATACCATCCCAAGTAATATAGCTGCAATAAGTCCAATAAACAAGCCAGCAATTAACATAAAATCTCCTGTTATGAAGACGCTTGGTAGTAAAATAAAAACAAGCATACCGATTGTAGCAAGAGAGCTTCCAATTAGAAAACTCCTAACATTCATACTTCCTTCCTTTTTTATTTCCCATCCTTCTTCTTTTTTGTGAAAAGGTGTAATCGATTTTATAATATCAATTTTTGCAGTTTTAAAAGCCGGTAACAACGAGACAACTAAAGAAACTATGGACCCTATTGAAAAAGCTAAAATAATTGTCGAAGGTTGGATTACATACTCCATATTTTGAATTGGAAAATTCATTGCAATGAATAAATAATCTACAATTGGGGGCGTGAATATTATTCCTATAATAATTCCTAAGATAGCCCCTACAACTCCTATTAATACACCTTCAAAGACAACCATTTTGACAGGGAATGTCTTTTTTCCTCCCACAACTCTTAAAATACCAAATTCTCTTACCTTTTCTTCAGTAGAGGTGGAAAGGATTGAATTTATTAAAATTGCCGTAATGAGCATAGATATACCCGTAATAAACCAGAAGATAATAGTCATCCCTATTAGCATAAATTGCTGGGTACTTAATTCTTGTAGTTTTGGCATAGACACAGAATAGATATTTGGGTCCAATCTCTGTTGAATTCGAGTTCCTATCAGTCTTATTTTCCTTTTTGTAAGATCTATATCGCTAACATCGTATATTGACTGTGGGTTTTCAAACGTTCCCATAATCAAATTAACTTCTCCCTCTCTTTGTAAAAACAATTGAGCTTGTTGTAAATTAATGATTATTAAAGCATTTTCAAAGTCTGTAAATTTTAAATCTTGCTTGCAGACTGCGACAATTTCGACATCCAAACTATATTGTTGGTAATCTAAATGTATTAAATCCCCTAAACTAACATTTAGTAATTCTGCTACAGTCCATAAGATAACACATTCTCCCATTCCGGGTTCGCTAGTATAAATCCCTCCGGTTTCTGTGCCATTTTGATTAACTAAGTTTAGATTTCCCATATGACCATTATTCGCTTCTTCAATAAAGTTAATACCATAGATTTGTAGGGTACCATTTGAATCTGTTTTATCAGAAGATACTTTTACGAGCATCATTATTCTTGGAAAAAATTCTTCTACGCCATCAATATCTTTCAATTCGTCATCTATGATGGATTCATCAAAGAAAGGGTCAAAAGTTAAGTCCGTCTCCATTGTTCGGGAAATCATTACATCCGAACTTCCTGTTGTGCTTGTAATTAATCCCATATAATTATACGACATCGTATTGTTTACCATCCCGATAGCCGTAAGCAAGATTATTGAAACAGTGATACCTCCTATGCCAAATAATGCTTTTGCCCGATCTCTTTTAATATTAAGCCAAACCTGTCTTAAAAATTGTAACCTTATTTTTAATCTAATCCTATATAAATAATTTTGCAAACTCAATTTTTCCAGCTTTTATTAGTTTAATTAAACTTAAGGGCCTAATATGCTAAATCTTTTATTTTTAAATTCATATTTTCTTAGAAGTTTACCTTCTTGATTTAAAATATATTTAATCTCTTCTTTTTCCCGTTTTATTAACCGAACGCCTTGGCAATTTTTGTTTTTACAATAATAATCATAGCTCGGTTCGTCTTTAAAGTACCACTTTCCGCAATTCATACAATTGTATGATACATAAATTTGATCGTGTTCGCATACAGGACATATAATGTGGAATTTATTGGATTCAAACCATGATCCACAATACTTACAGTGAAGAATTAATGGTCTTTGTTGTTCGTCTTTAGTTTCTATTAACTCTATCCTCTTGATTATTTGATCCCTATCAATATATTTTAACCTCATTTTCTCGGCATTTGAATTTTTACGATTTTTAATCCAAAACTTACCTCTTTTCTCAGCAATAAAATATGATATTATACCAATAGTTAGAACACTTGCGATTATTATTAACCATACTCCCCATGTACGCAAATCTATAAATCCATTTTCTACTACAACGGATATAGAGGATTCGCCTCTATTACCTTCTTTATCAAATGTTACAACTTTTATATCGTACCGCCCGTCTTTGTATAGCGTTGTATCCCATTGGAATGTTAAAATGCCTGTTGCTTGATCGTAATTAAGTAAAGTCCTATCAACAATTTGGTTGTTAATATATATGTATATCCTTGAGTTGTCTAATTCCACATCATCGCTGACATTTGCTTCCAATGTAAAAATCCCACTAACTAATTCGTCATTTGAAGGGCTAAGAATCTCGATATTAGGAGTAACAAAATCTGTTGACTTGTTATAACCAATATATATGTTTGATAACAACCATCCTTGCCCAAATCCTGTAGTAATATCGTTGGTAGACAAAGTAAACATAATCATTACTTCTTCATCAGAAAATTGCGAAATATCCAACGATTCATTTCCATAAAGAATCTCGCTATCGAAGAAATATTCTTTAAGAATAATCCAACTTTCACCAAAATTTTTTGATATCGAAACTGTACATTTATCGAGTTCGTCAAGTTCTAAAAAGAATTCATTTTGTAAAGAAATATCAAAATAATACTTTAAGTAAACCTTATATTCACCTCTAACATGTAAGGGGTGTGTAATTAGTTTAATATCCCAATTTGTTTCGTAACCTTGATTAAGGCTACTACCAAAACTTTGACCTAAACCCCCATAAAGATAAAATTGCTTATAACGAGAAGTAATATGCCATGTATTGTCTCCCTTTAACCACGAAGTTAATTCTTTTTGTATGGGGCTCCCCACAACATAATACTCTGATAAAAATTCACTTGAGAATTCGTATCCAATCATTTTATCGTTTCGATTTACATTAAATTCAAATACATTAGGGTTTTGAAAACTAAATATTGAATTATCTTGGTTATAATAAATAGTAGAATTTTGAAATTTTCCATCAAATACATGAAATTTGAAAGAAAGATTAGAAAGATCACCAATAATTAATGATTTAACAAACAGAATCCCGCGATTTCCGGTAGAATTGGAACTAATGTTCCAGTCTCCAAATAAATTTATCATAGAGTAATTATTATTGTCAATCTCAAGGTATACAAATTCGGGATAATTTCCATCAGAATCGTAATATCTACAAGAGAATGTAAAGCTATCGTATTTAAAACCTTGAGTTACAAGTAAGTTCTCCTCGAGAACAAAATCAATTTCGGGGGAATAAAGGTTAGTATGGTTTTCTAAAGAAAAATAGTCCAACATTAGTCCTTTATAATTAATAGGATCAAACTCACTGTCTAGCAATGCGAGGAATCTAAATTGCACGTAATTACCAATATATTGCGTGATATTTATTTCTTCGAGGAACCAATCTCTTTCTTCATTTGTATAAGTTTTTAAAGTAATCCAACCAGTCCAATTTGGGTTAATTTGCAAATACATAAAATCTCCAGAATTTATACTTGTTCTTAAACCAAACTTAGCAAAAACTTGAGTAAAATTCTCATTAACCTGTGTTATGTTCAATAAAGGACTTCTTAAAGAACCATTTGGAAAAGGTTCTGTAATAATATATGGTTGATAAGTGTAATTCGAAGGATAACTATGGTCTCTACCAAAATACATTGCTGACCACTCCTCAGAATATAATAGTGAACGATTATCATTTTGATTAGACTGCGTTAGCAAACCCCAACCAGTTCCATTGTATGTCCAACCGCTGTAACCCTCGTTAAAATCGTGAGTGTAAGGAAATGTTTCGCTATCCGTTGGAAATTCAATTGTAATACTTATATTTCCAGATTGGGGATATCTCGCTTGATGTAAACCATCACTAGCAGTAAAATAATAGTGGTATGTATTAGGAGTAGAAAATTTTACTAAATTGCTTCTAAAAATAGCTCCATCAGTATAGTTGTTGTCCAGTTCGTTTAATTGAAATAAATTATAACTTTCTGAAGTCTCAACAATGTGTACCAGTACTTCTTGTGGAGGTACATTTAAACTATCGTTGTCAAAATATTCTATGTAAAACCTATAACTATCAATAGTATAATTTTTTGCGGGATCATTTCCATAAAACTCTTGAACGCTAATAACAGTAGTATTTTTTGTTCCACCAAAATAAGTAATTTCGGGGACTTTTAACTCAGGAACGAAATAGTTTTTAACATTTGAGACGTTTAACTCGAAACTACTATTACCTTTGATAGCTTTCACAATAACAACGCATTCTGTTTGGTTATGCTTCGGTGTGAAATAAAACGAATCGAAATCTCCATACCATTTTTGTGTTGATTGTATTAATATGGGTTCACCATATTGATTAGACTCGTTCGAGAATAAGAATAAGTCCAAATCAGCATTGTCGTCTACACCCGTTAAATTAAATAGATATTGGATGTCTTCTTGTAAAGTAATTTTTCTAGCAAAAACATGATTACCAAGAGGATCTTGTTCCGAATTAATTAAGCTGTTAATTACAGTTTGATTTATCACAATATTCTTAGTTAACGCATCAATAGCAGCTTGTATGTTTAACCTTCCGTATCCTTCATGTTCATCTTTTAAACTATTTAACAATCCAGTATATTTCGATGGGGAGTAATTACTTTCATCAATTTCTGTTTCGGGATCGTCCTCTCTTTCAAGAGTTGTTTCTGAAGCAGTCATTAGTAAAATCGCTTTGAGTATTTTTACCCACTTCGATAAATCCTGATTATTCCAATCAGTCCAACTACCCCATTTTGCGTCTATTAAAATATTGATTGCTGCTGAAACAATCGCAGTAGAAATTGATGTACCATATGATGCCGTAGATTCATCCGATCTTGCACCTGCACTTATTAGCGAGCGGTGGCCTGGTAATTTACTACCTCCAGGAGCAACTATATCTGGTTTTAGAATGTTATTCCCTACATCTCGCCCCATACTACTATAAGATGTTATTTGATCCATATCATTGATTGCCCCAACGATAATCGCGTTTTTATTCATACCTAACTTATTAAAGGGTTCTGAACCTTCAATCCCTTTATTTCCCGCGGCTATTACTACTAAAATATGGTTTTCAATTACGTCATCAATTACAGCGTTAATAGCGGAAACATCCTCTCCTAAAGTACCGATGCTTAAACAAACACTAACGATATGATGTTGAGTTCGATTTTGAATTACACTTGCCATTGCTGATATTAAATCAGATACATATCCTTTTCCAGTTTGGTTTACGATCTTGTATGCCAGTATATTAGTTGCGTTAGCTATTCCTGTAAAATGATTAAAATGTTCAGTATATGATTCTGGAAAGAACGAAACAGACGAATTGAACGAAAATAAAGGAATAGAATTAATTTTTTTGTGATATTTTATGTACAAATCGTAAATTCCTCGTTCGATTTGAGGAACACTATGAATAAATGTATAGTATTGATTAGGATTTTGGATATGAGACGAGTTTACTAAACTAGAATTAAGATATAACTCAAACCAAAATCCATCTATCTCGTTTAACTGAAAATTACTTGTGGAATTTATTGCGATAATCGAATCTGATTTTGATATATTAGTGGAAAAGATTTTTAATGAATAGTTTTTAGAAGGTAAATATTCGTCAAATAGATCTAAATGAGAATAATTGCCGTATAAATTCACTATTGAAGGATTGTTAGAATTATAAGTTGAAGTACCAGTGCCTGCAATAACTGAAGATATGAATGTGCCATGACCATTCTCATCCGTCATCGGATCTTGACTAATAAAATTCTGCCAACCTGTAATTCTACCTTGTAAAAAGTCATGGTTAAGATTTACACCACTGTCCAAAACAGCAATTGAAGAATCTGTATTTCCATTATAACCATTTATATACCATGTTGAATTAACTGATTGGGTTTGAATGCTTGCATAATTCATTTGAACTTCAATAATTTCATCAGTTTCTATGTTTATATCTGGAACCGCGCTTTTATACTTAGAAATGTTTTCTATAGGAATTACTCCTGCGAATCCTGAAAAATTATTAAACAAATCGTTCCATTCTTCGTTTTCTTTAAAATTTCCTCCATAAAATTCAAACTTATTTTTAGCATCGGCATTAAATGTGGATTCATTAAAAAATACGATAACAGATTTTTTACCATTATTTGAACTCTGTAGGTCGTCGACATTCTCTTGTTTTCCAAAATCTAATTTATATGGAATTATTAAATTAAAAATAAAACTCATTCCCACAGTCGAACCTATGATAAGAAATAAAATAAGTGTGAATTTTATTAGTTTCTTCAGCTAATAGATCCACCTCCATTTTCTTTTTCTATAATTTCTTCGCGTTGAATCTTAGAAATTGAATTAAATCTATCTCTTAAAGTATTCTCAATTTTTAGAACAGTACTGCTGCCAGAAATACTGAAAAGCATTAGCTCGTTCCGTTGAAGTTCGTACTTTTTGGCTTTATATTTTTTTGTTTTCCAAATGAAAATGGTTAAAACTGTTAAAGAAATTAACATTGGACCTAAAATAAAAAAGACTTGAATTATTTTAGGAATTACTACTTTAACCTCAACTATATTAGAAGTATCCTTGAACTTCAATAGGTAATAATACTCAATACTGGCAGGTTTTAACTTTAATTGGGCTTGAGTTAAAGCTTGAATTTTATATGAAAAGGTTATATTCTCTCCTGGTTGCAAACAGGAGATCGTGTTAATAAGACTACCACTTATTAAGTTGAATTCAATGTCGTTGAAGCTAATAATGTCGTTTACGCTTATGTTTTTAGCACAAATTGTTCCAACATTTTTAACATTAAGTTTAACGGTTATAATGTCCCCAATTTCAACTTGGTTCTTATCAACTGATTTAACAATAGAAAAATTAATTCTCCCTAATATTAATGGTTCTGAAGAAGCAATTTGAATTAAATTTTTGTCTAAATTTTCCACGTAATTAATGGATGGATAAAAATACCCTTTCCAATCGCGTTTGATTAAAGTTATGTTAAAAGCTTTAATTTCATTATATCCTATCTCCGCTATAATTAAAGCTTCGTTATAAATGCGTGCTAAATCCCCAAACTGATCATTCATTGATATAGTTAAGTTTTGAATGTTAAATCCTTCAAGACCGTTGTTTTTAACGTGAACGGACAAGTTGAGTTCTTCTCCTATTGAGGGAGCAAGATTCGAAGCACTAAAATAAATCTCTACTGTTTTAATATAAGGAAAACGAGTTAAATAATCAATGGGAGCGGAAAAACAGATGTGATTAGGATAAGTTTCTAAAATAGTTGAATTTAAATTCTGGACATGTTCTGGGGTGCTATAACTAATATTTGTACTGCTAATTACTGCAGTATTTGGAACGTAAAAAGAAAAACTTACTTGCTTTTCTGTGTAAGGAGCAAGTTCAGCTATATTGTATTTTAGATAATTTTCTTCAACAGTAAAGTTGATTGGATCGTAAATTATTCCTGGAATTAGTATTGAAATGTTTATGTTTTTAGCAAAATCAGAACCTATGTTTCTAAAAACTAATGTATAATTATTAACATCTCCCA
>JAUWNA010000160.1 GCA_030612905.1 Promethearchaeota archaeon | reverse complement strand
AAAAAAAAAGGTAAAGGCCCTACAATTCTAATAAGACTACCATATTGGAAAGATCGCCTTAGCATATTAGGATATTTCTTAGCGTCTAAAGGTTTTGTTTCAGTTCTCCAAGATATACGAGGTTGTGCGCAATCGATCGACTATAGTACTAATTCGATATATATGTATGAAAGACAAGATGGGCTAGAAACTTTACGTTGGATCACTAAACGATTTTGGCATAATGGGAAAGTTGGAATGTGGGGATTGTCTTATTTGGGCATAACACAACTAGCGGTATCTTGGAATAACGAAAATTTACTTACTTGTTTAAGTCCAATTCACAGTTCTTTTTCAAACGTTTTTTGGCATCCAGGAGGTTTGTATCCGATTGGTTTGTCAGGATCTCTTTATTTAATCATGAATTCTACCTCAAACATGAAAAAACTAACAACTATGGATTTTGATCAGTGGGATAAAGATGGATATTACAAGCAATTGTTTTTTAACCCCTCTATTAGCTTATATAACGAACCTTTAGACTCAAAAATACCAAAATTATCTGATATGGCCAGCATAAAGGGAGCTAAATATTTGATGAAGATTATGAATCGAGTCTATAAAACGAATGTAGATGTTTCTAAAAAGGACGAAGGTTCGTTCGCTAAGTTGATAAAGGAAGTGTTCTATGAGAGAAAATTATTTCACAATCACGAATTATCCCCATATGTATTTGGACTTGATTATAAATTTAAAACGCCTATACTATTTATTGGGGGTTGGTACGACATGTTTATTGAACACATGATACGAGACGCGACATTAATACAAGAAAGGGCTCCAAAATTTTTCAAAGAGAATTTTAAGATGATCATTGGCCCTTGGACACATATGAATATGGATAAATTATTTATTAAGCCATTAAAGTACGCCCATATCAAAGACGACTTTAGGTTTTTTAAAAATATCCTTCCATTTTGGTGGTATGAAGCTTGGTTAAAAGGAGACGAGGCAGATTTTTCAAAATTACCTCCATTACAAGTATTTGTGTTAAATAAAAATATTTGGAGAGGTTTTAAAAAGTGGCCACCTTCTTCCAACGAATTAAAATTATACTTGCATTCAAATGGGAAAAGTAATAGCCTTTATGGTGATGGTGTCCTTTCAAAAAACGAACCGAAAGAAGAACCACCCGATAAATATCATTTCGATCCTACTAATCCTGTGATTACAAAGGGGGGACGAAATCTTTTTCTCTTAAGCGGTCCTCAAGATCAGACTAACATTGAAAAGCGTGATGATGTGTTAATATATACTTCAAAAACGCTCGAAAAAGGCATAGAAATCATCGGTGAGGTCATAATGGTCCTTTTTGCTTCCACCACCGCACGGGATACAGATTTTATGGTTAAACTAATTGATGTCTACCCTAATGGTAAAACTTCAATAAATGTTATAGATTCGGGAATGCGAACTCGCTTTCTTAATGGCGATTTGAACGAACCTAAACTCATCAAACCAAATAAAATTTATAAATACGAATTCGCCATTGGTTCAATCGGTATCTATTTTCCAAAAAACCACAAAATACGCTTAGAAATAACTTCAAGCAATTTCCCGCGATTCGATGTAAATTCCAATCTTGCAGGGGTACAAAATGAGAAGGGGTACAAGGTTACTACGCAAACTATATATCACGATAAAGCTAATCAATCATATATAATCCTTCCCGTTTTTTCTAATGAAAAGCAATAATAATTACACATTCAACTAAGAAAAAAGGCTACAAGTTAAGAATATTGTAGAAGCTTTTATTTATTAAGACAGTTTTTATTTTAATTTAACTATATCAGCCGTCTTATATAAATACATGAAATAAAAGTTGCTAGCTGGTCCAAAAGCGATATGATCTGCCATAACGCCAAAATAGGATAACTTTTTAAAAATCTCTTGTGTCAAAATTATAAAGGCATCTTCCCCTTCGTCCATTACCAAGCTAGTCCCAAAAATTTGATCACGGGAACGAATTTCAGCGATTTGACTATATTTTTCAAGGATTTCTTTAAAATTTTTGTCCTTTACTACTGCTTCTTCGACTAATAATCTAATATCTGTGACTCCTCGAGCTCTTGCTTTTTTTATTTCCTCGTAAAGCAGCTCTAAAAATTCTTGTGTTTGACACACAAAAAATAGTACCATTTTTGTTGTATTTATTAAAGTTAGAGCTCTATTAATACAAACATCTCTTCCCCGGTGAATATATAACGCAACTTTTATTGGTGTATCGTGAGATTCGTAAATGGGGGTAAGTGCACGAATAATTGTATCTGAATACCCATCAAAACTGTCGCTGTATTGTTTCTTTGCGATTACTAAAGCTTCATCCGGGCTTTTTGCGAAATATCGCGACGGTCTTGATTCTTCCTCTTTTAAAATCCACATTTTATCCTTTTCTAATTGAGTTAAAATGTTATAAATTCGAGAATATGGGACTCTTGAGGCTTCAGAAAGCTCTCTCGCGTCCATAGGTCCTTTTGAAATTAAAGTTAAATATATTGATATCTCGTAATCCGTTAAACCAATCGAACGTAGAGATTCTTTAACTTTCTCGGGAGTTTCTCGTGACATTTTTTTACACCATAAACAAAATTGTGTAATTTAAGAGGTTTTGGGCACTTAAAAGAATTTTGTTAATTAATAAATTAATAAATATTTCATACTATTTCATACTATTTTTTTTTTTTCTTTTTACCCTTGCGAGGTAAGTCATTTTACGACTATAATTTTTTCGTAAAAGTCATCCTTTATTTTATTATTAGGTTTAAAATAATTTTTTGATAACCAATGGCTAAGCAAAGTCATCCTCCTCCGTTGTCATCTGGGGGGATGAAATTGATGACAGCAACATAGATGATAGTAGCAAAAGTAATAACCAGTGCTATGATAATAATAGCAATGAATATTTTTTTATTTCTTTTATTTTCTAGAATTTCTAAAGGCATTTTTATCACATTTATATTATTTAGATTTTTTCATGTTTAATTACCGAAATACTTTTTTACAAAATCTTTCCGAAATTGTTCTGGATCTTCTCCATTCTTTAATATGAATTTTTCACATTTCCTATACACTTCGAGCAAATCATCATATAATTTTTTATACTTATTATTCGGTTGTATTATATAATTATCTTGGATTTTTAGAAAACGATTTACTAATTCAGTCCAATTGATCCTTTCATTTATAGAATCATAGTAAGATTTGGCGCTTCTTAGTGCGGCACCTAATGCTGCGGAATTAGTAATTTCAAATTGGTAAATCTTAGTATTAAATATATTTGATGCGACTTGTAATATTTCTTTATTAGCAGACGCTCCTCCTGTGGCATAAATCTCTTCTGTTTGCTCTTGGATCCACTCGGAATGCAGTCTCATTGACAAAAATTGGGCTTCTATGATTCCTCGGACATTACCTTGCATATCATTCTCATCAAAACCAAATCGATAAACAGTTGGTTCTAAAACTAAGGGTACTATTTCAGGCAAGAAATATGGTAACATAATTTTACCAAAATTCCCCGGGGGTGTTTTTCTTAGGATTTCACCAAATTCGTCCCAATTTAGATTGAATTTATCTTTAATGGCTTCTCTTGCTAAAGACCCATTTTTAAAACAGATTAAACTCATAAAATCTCCTGTTGGTGCTCTAAAAACATGTCCTTCTCCCAACATATCAAATGATAAGTTTTTCATAAAACTAAAATAAGTATCACTTGTACCTAAACTAATTGCGGCTTTACCCTTTTCTGTAAGACCAACACCGATTAAACTATTAGGATTATCTCCTGACCATGCAACTAAGATGGTTTCTGGAGAAAAACCAAATCTTTCCACAAAAAAAGGAGATATTTTCCCTACAACATCATAAGAGTTAGTAAGAGCTGGTAATTTTTGTCTTAAATTCGGAGCAGTAGCGTTTAAAGCTTTATCGTCCCATTGATTAGTTCTAATGTTCATTAAATTCATACCCGCTCCATCTCCATGGTCGATTGGTGAACTTTTGCCAAGTAATATTGAAGAAAGAAAAGAGCTTACCAGATGAATCGTTGAAGTTTGAATATAATCGTCGTAATTTTGTTCGTAAAATTTTCTAATTTGCGGTCCAGAAAATCTCTCAAAAGTATTTGAACCAGTTATATATATTGTAGGTTCTAATCCTCCTAATTTAAGACGAATTTCTTCGCATTGTTTGGTTGTGCTTGAATCCATCCAGATTGGACTAGTTTCTCTTGTAAAGACACTCTGTAATTGATTTACTAAAGATTTTTCAGAATCTAAATTTTTTAGAGTTGGTTCGAAAGAATTGTTTAAATAGACCGTTCCATGTTGCTGACCTGAACCAGATATTGCTTTTATTTCGTTTAAAGGTAAATCTCTTTGAACAAGCGCTTTAAATAATAATTCTAAAGCCTCTACCCACATTAATGGACTCGAATGAACAACTTTACCATCATTTGAACTAAAAACGCCATTTTGAGTGTTGTAATGTGGTAGTTCTTCGTCAAAATTAATACTATACCTAAGAATAATTTCATTTTTGCTCAAATTTATAAGAACAGCCGTTAAACTTTGAGTTGAACAATCTATACCGAGAAAATAATCCACATTCATATTTTATTTTTTTTAATTATCTTGATAGTGGTAATATGAGTAGTTATACATGTTTATTTATTTGAGAGTTTTGTTGAACAACCATAATCTAAAGGTTATGGATTCGTAGGTTAGACTTTTAACACTACTGGATGGTTCAAGCATCCTCTATCCCCTATCCACTTGGATTTAGGGACTCCTTTTTGTAGAATGTTTCTTGAAGCGTTCACATCGGCGTTTAGAACTACTCCGCAATTTTTACAAATGTATAGTCCACGATACTTGCGATTTGACTTGCATACGACTCCACATGAAGAGCACGTTTGCGAAGTGTACTCTTCGCTGATTCTTATTACTTGAGTTACCACCATCTAAGATTTATATTCAATTTGTTGGACAAGTTTTAGGAACGGCACGGAAACAAAGGTCTGGTTGTTATTTTTCCCTATCTTGATTTTTTGCTTCCAACCCTCGTTATATCAGATAACGATCGTTCCGATATCGTTAGAGATACAGTAATTGACTACTTTTCGGGAAGTCTTGTGAAAGAAATCCCTCGTTTTAATGTTTCGCTTTCGATGAACCTTCAAGATGTGTCCCGTGACTTCCGTGCTGTTGCACCTTTTCGCCATGGACTTGTATTTCGACAGTTGCTTGTTGTAGAATTGATTGATTGACTTTACAACACCGCCCTTGATAATCA
>JAUWNA010000266.1 GCA_030612905.1 Promethearchaeota archaeon | reverse complement strand
GTGATTATCTAATATATATCCTTCTTCAACCGCAATGTTTCTAAGCTTTATAATCATATCAGTTACAGGTATGTCTCTTGGGCATCGCTCATAGCAGTAATAACAAGTACTACAAAGCCAGATGTCAATATCACTTAATACCGACTCATCTCCTGTTAACGCGCGTCTGAGCACAGAACGTGTTCGAAATGCTGTGCGCCATCCAGATGGGCACGAGGCTGTGCAAGTCCCACAATTAATACAAGATCTTAACTTTTCTAACCCGGCATCAACAAATTTTTGAGAAATCTTAGAGCTCGTACCTTTATAAACCTTGCGCTTGATATATTTTTCTATATTATCGCTCATTATAGATACAAGTCTCTTTTTTAGTTTTATAATTGATTAGTAATTGAGTAAAAAAGTACAGATTTTACTTTTTTGATTGTTTGATCAAACAATTTTAATTTATAATATTAAGAAGTGAAAAGAACTTTTTAATAAAAAATTTGTTATTGAATTTGGTAATTAAAATGAGAGTATTAATTAATTGCAATATCTAAATGTTTTTTAAGTGGAATAATTCGCAAGAAAATCATGTTAATTCGATAAAATTTGCCTTTTTTCGTTTAACTTTTTAAAAAAAACCTAGAATTTTTTCAGCGAAAACCTACTAAACGCTTTCGACAGAATTGTAAAAACATTTAAAAATTAAACTTGTTATATAAAATTTAGAGCGATTAAATTATTTTTTAGAGGGAGGTCTAATTTTGAAAGAAGAACCAATTATACCTAAAAACGATCTTAAGCAGCCAACCGCGAACGGAATAAGTGATAGTTCTGAAAAGATTAATAAATTTATTGAAGTAAGTAAGATCATGAATGATATGGAAAAATCCGAAGAAGAGAAAGATAAAATCATAAAAATTCTTAGAGAAGAGATAAATTTAATAAAACACCTAAATCAAAAAATTATCGAAGAAAAAGATAAAACAATAGAACAGCTTAAAAGAAGGCTGAAAAAGGAGACGAGTTTCGCGTTTTTATGATTTTTACTGAATTTTATTTTCTTTCAGACCATCTAAGAGTTTTTCAGCTTCAATATTTACTGGGTCAATTTTAAGGACTTCAGTAAAACATTGCATGGCTTTCTTAAAAGCACCTAACGACTTGAATAATCGGCCTAAATTAAACCAAGTCGCACTATCCTGCGGGTCTATTTTAATGGCTTCTTCATAGCTCAAAATCGAATCTTGAGATTTACCTAATTTTTCATACGCTACTCCTAAATTGTACCACGCCCAATTATCCAAAGGATCGATACTTACTGCTTTTTTGCAACACTCTCGTTCTTTGTCGAAATTTTCTATCTTTTCGTAAGCAACTCCCATGTTACTCCAGGAAACGCTACTTAACGGGTTAATTTTGACTGCTCTTTCAAAACACTCTATTGCCTTTAGGTAATCTCCTGTTTTAAAATATTTCATTCCTAATTCTGACCAATACAAGGCATTTTTTTTGTCTTTTATCAATTTATTTCAGCTTTATTTTTTCTTAGATAATTCGTTTAAGTATTCTTTTTGTTTATCATCAGATAAGAAAGCCAATTCTTTTTTAACTTCTTTTAATTCGTCTTTTGATAGGTTTAAATCCATCAGTTGTTCTCTAACATCTTTAGACATTACAGTGAATATCTTATGAAAATACTTTTTTACTATGTCTAATTTTTCAAATCCCCCTTCTTTAGTATTGTTGCTTAAGTCAACCACCTATAGTTTTTTGATAAAACCAATATTATGTTTTTCTCAATTCTATTTAATAAAGTAAGAAAGGGGCTGTTAATAAAAAATATGGAGTCCAATAGTTTAATTTTTTTCTATTGGTAAAGTAAAGAAAAAAGTACTACCTTTATTGCGGCCTTGAGATTCGACCCATATTTTCCCGTCGTGAAGGGTAATTAATTCTTTAGAAATATATAATCCTAATCCCGTCCCTTCGATGCCTACATCCCATCCCTGGCCATATCTTTCAATTTTACCAAACTGCGTAAAAAGCTGCGATATTTCATTTTTAGTCAATCCAATACCGGTGTCTTTTATCGAAATTATGTAGTGATTGTTTTTTTGATGAGAATCGATTGTAATTGTACCCCCAATAGGAGTATACTTTATTGCGTTTATCAATAAATTGGTAATAACTTCGTAAATTTTCTCTTTATCAAAATTTGTATATATATTATTCTTTATGTTTAGTTTAACCTTCTGTTCTCTTAATTTGGCCATACCTTGTAATTGCTTAATGCAATATTTAATTAAAAATGTAAGGTTCTCTTTTTTTTTTTTTAATTTCAACAACCCTTGATCTAATTGGGAACTTTCGACAAGTGCGTTAATGTAATCCTCAAGACGCTTACTGCCGCTCTTGATTTCTTCTAAAATCGAAATAACATCGCTGTCCAACTTATTTGAATGTAGTTTTAATAATAATTCGGTGAATCCTTTAATAGAAATTAAAGGCGTTTTTAATTCGTGCGAAGTTCTCGAAAATAAATCGCTTTTTAATTTGTTTATTTCGCTTAACATTCGGTTTTGTTCTTCCAAATGTTGTTGAGATTCCCACCTTCTTTGCTCTATTTCGAGAGCATCGCAAATTAAAAATAACACTAACTTATTTTGGTTAGTAATAATTGGATTTTGTTTAAACAAAACGCAGAGTAAACTATTTAAGTCGTTTCCAGATAGTATTAATTTACCATAACAAGCTTGGATACCGTTTTCAATAATATAACGATCAGATTTAGCATACTTCGTTTTATGGATGTCAAAGAATTCTTGAGTAAAGTCGTGATTTTCTTTAAATAACTCGTTTACAAACAAATCTTTCTTAAATTCCTCCGAAGTATACATTGTGATTTCACCTTTACTACTCATTATCATATATTGCTCTTCTTCTTCTTCTTCTTCTTCAAGATTGCTTTTAGTGATGTATAATACATTGTCACCATTAAGTAATTTTAAGCAAGTTTTTAGCAATAATTCAATATTTTGTTGAATGTCCGTTGTGTAGTTTAAAAAATTAATATTTAATTCATAAATCAATTCTTCGTATATTTTTTTTTCAGTGACGTCTTCTAACCATAATCTAAAACTAATTAAATTGTCTTTATCGTCGTATTGATTTAATCTTTTTCCTTGTAACCATTTTATTTTTCCTTTATTAGTCACAATTCTAAATTCGATATCCTTTCCTTCTTCTGAGTTTAATAATTTTAGCAGATCGTCTGGATGAATTATTTCATCCATCAATTTTTTGTTAACATAGTCTACATCTTGATACCCAATAAATTCTAATAATTTTGGATTAATGTAAGAAACGCTATTGTTTTCCAGTTCTATTTCTAAAATACCAATTGTTGATGTCTCTAATAAATCCTTATATTTTTCTTCTGAATCTTTAATCTTTTTTTCAGCTAATTCTTTTTCAGTAATGTCCTCTACTGTAAAAATTATATTCTCGATTTCTCCGTTGTTCTTTAATAAAGGCGTACCATTGATAGAAAGTAGAATATTTTCATTCGTAAATGTCTTAAAAGTTGTATGAAAATCAAATATTGGTTTTTTCGTTTTCGTAATAATCTGAAAAGGTAGCTCATCCTTAGGAATACGTATGCCTTCTGAGTCTAAAAATATAAATTTAGTGGTTATAAATGTTTTTTTTAATAATTCTTCTTTAGGATAATGTAAGACTTTTTCGGCTTGAGAATTAACGTATATAATATGACCTTTTGTATCAACAGATAAGATCCCTGCAGGATTAGTTTCCATGATTCTTTCTAATCTCTCGTGTTGTTTACGCAAATTCTCTTCAGCGTTCTTCCGTTCGGTAATATCTTCAAATGTAATTAAAAGGCCTGCAACCTTCCCATCAGAGTTTAACAAAGGAATTCTGTTTACGTCAATCCAAATCTTTTCCCCGTTTCTGAGGGTCCAAGATTCATTTGTATGAAAAACAACTTTATTAGATTCGATAACATTCCTTTCTTGTTCTTTGTTAAATTGTATTTGATTCTTATCTAGAAGCAATTCTTCGTCAGTTTTACCTATAATATTTTCAGG
>JAUWNA010000484.1 GCA_030612905.1 Promethearchaeota archaeon | reverse complement strand
TTAAAAAATTGTTTTATAATCCATAATTTTTTATTCAGCATCAAGTAGTTTGCTTAAAAGAAATAGAGCGCCTTCCTTATCGAGAGGATCATTTTGCGAGCCGCATTTTGGACTCATTACGCACCCGGGACACCCATTAGACGATTTACAACTACAAAACTGTATCAATTTGAAAGAAAGATTTAACAGTTCGGTTAAATTGAAATAAAGTTGTTCTGATATTCCAATACCTCCTCTATATGCATCATAGATGTAAATTACTGGTTGTTGCTTTACGGGGTCGAAATCGATAGAGACGCCACCCAAATCCCATCGAGAAATCTGGGCTAATGCTGGTGCCATAGCTATCATAGCGTGTTCAATTGCGTGAATAGTACCACCTAAGTCGAAGCCTTCCAGTTCTAACTCTTTCTGGAATTCGAAAGGGATCGTAAACCAAACTGCTTGAGTCTCAAACTCAATAATAGGGATGTTTTCTAGCGGATGTCGCGAAATAATTTCCTGTGATATCGTATCTATAACTTTATAAGAATAGTACTCGTGCTCAACTTTTACTTTACCGTAAAATTTTTCGATGTCTTTATTGGGGCCTGTTTTCCCTTGGGCTTGCTTATCAAGTATCGTTATTTCAGTGTGTTTGAGCGATTGAGTGTAAAACTCAACATCAGCTCTTAAAATCCTTACAATTTTTTCTTCGAGATCTAGGTCTTCCACTACATAAGATTCAGCTTCATAGAGGTACACGGCCCCAGGATGTAAGTCCCGAAACACATAGCTTTCGTCTTCTACTGTTAAAAGTTCATCTTTACCTGTTCTTCTGAGAATTACTTTATAGCTCTTGTTAGAAAGAGCGTTTAATCCATACTTCTCGTTAGGATAAAATTGCCCCCTCCAATAGTATTTGTCTCCTCTTTTCATCAACAACTTATCTGAAATTAAATCTTCAATATAAGTTTCGAATAATTCTTTTTTTTCTATGCCAAATTTTTTGTACTCATCGATATTTAGTGGAATCTCTTTAGCCGCGCAACAGAGGTGGTTCTTTATGATGTATTTATTTTTTAGCGTTATAAGAATTTCTTCTTGAATTTTACCAAATAATTGAGACGGATTATGAACATAGAATAAATCTAAGGGGTTTTGCATAGGTATGAAAGTTGAAATTGATAATTCAGAGCCCCTACCAGAACGTCCTATTTGCTGTTTAAAGCTCGAAAGTGTGCCAGGGAAACCAGAGCAAATAGTGGCATCCAGAGAGCCTATGTCTATACCTAACTCGAGGGCATTTGTGGAACTAATGCCTAAAATTCTTTTGTTCTTAAAGTTTTCTTCTATTTCTCTTCTTTTAGTTTTACTAATGCCTGCTCTATAACTATATATCTTGTTCTTTAGCAAAGGTAAAGTTTTCCTTGCCCAAATCGCTTGTAATTCTGCCATCTTTCTTGAAAGAGTGAATGTTAAAGTTTGAATCCCGTTCTTATATTTTAAGTGAGTAGTAAATAAATTTTTGGTTTCTTGATGAGCAGATCTATACTTTCCTGAGACTTTATCGTAAGGCAAATCCCATAAAATAACTTTTTTAGCTCCTGATGGAGAATCGTCCTTGTCAATAACAACGAACTCTTCACCAATTAACTTTTCACAAAATTCTTTTGGTTTATTGATTGTAGCACTTGACAATATCCAAATTGGTTTAACGTCGAACGTATCGAGAACACGTTTTAAGCGTCTCAATAGCAACGCATAATTAGACCCAAAAATCCCTCTATATACATGAATTTCGTCTAATATAATATATTTTAAGTTATTACAGAACCTTCTCCAATTTTGCTTAAACCACGGCAGATAAAAATGCAATCCATAAGGATTTGTGATTATTATATTGGCATTTGTTAATACTTGTCTTTTTTCATTTGGGGCTGTATCGCCATCGTAAACGCCAATTCTGTTTTGTTTTATATTTGTATCTGCTAAAATCTTTTTTAAATTCATATGTTGGTCTCTAGCTAATGCCTTTGTGGGGAAAATGTATAGCGCCGTGGATTTCTCGTTATTTAATAGAGAATCTAATACGGGTAAGTTGTAACACAGAGATTTCCCTGAAGCTGTAGAAGTTACAACAACCGTATTATTTCCTTTCCTAATAGAATTAATGGCATCTGCCTGGTGGCGCCATAACTTAATATTATTACTATTTAACCACCGCTCCAACCTCTTCCTTAATGGCTTGTCCAAATCTTCAAAACGAGCCCTCAATTCTGGAATGTGTTCAATGTGAGATATCTGACCACAATAAAAATCTTGAGACTTGATAAACTTTAGAAAATCTTCAAAATCAACCATAGGTTAGTTCAAGAATTAATGAAATATATTAATTAAAAATTTCAAAAGATAAATGATTTTATAATT
>JAUWNA010000189.1 GCA_030612905.1 Promethearchaeota archaeon | reverse complement strand
CTCCGAATCTTCTTCGCCTTCGTCAAATGCCACGATACTAAAGTCCATACATTGTCTAAGTATATCTACACTCTTTCCAATTCCAAAAAATTTAGATCTTACATTACTTTTAAATCCTTTCCAGAAATATACTTTACGGTACTCATCAGAGACAATTATATAACACTCCTCAGTGTTAAGTTTCTCTTTTAAGGCTCCCTCCGTTTTAACTTCGATGAAATAATATTTCATATTTATTTATCACGAGAAAACTCTTTTCGTAGCTAGTCAAAATAAAAGAATCACAGGCTTTGTTTCTTGCCAAATCGACGACGAGTACAAAAGCTACGGTATGAATTGTCCTACTTTCGGCTGGCTTCGCGCTCAGAATTAAGAAACTTGTAAAGCGTTAATGAACGAGTGCGAAAAATTCTTTCGCGAAAACAAAAAGAAAAAGCTCCGAGGTCCTTTTATACAAAATTAACAGATTATTGTACTAGTTAAATCAAAAAATTAAAAATTATACAATATATTAATAAATATTCATAATTTTCGAAAAAAAATAAGATAGCAAAATAGTCTTAGTGGGAGTTCTATAACCCTTCTAAATGGCGATAAAAATACCAAAAAGTTAAAAAGGAACAATGATCAATAATATATTAGTGAATCGACCAATACATTCAGAGGATCATGAAACTATAAGGATTTGTTATCCTTCGGAATTAAATCACAAATGTTCCGTTTGCGGGAGCAAGCTGAAATATCTTTATCCAGATAATGTAAGCTCGTTCACACATTAGAGAAAAATTTTATCGTGACTGGCCAACAAGATCACTTTCTAAGGGTCATTCACAATTGGAGCCGAAGCAAAAGAGTTTTTTGGTTGTGTGTATTAATCATTTTTTTTCGGTAAACCCCCTATCTAATTCAGATAAACGTATATTTAAAGATTTAGACTTTTCAAAACATTTTGGGTGAAAAGTTATCAAAAAGCATTGAGACCTAAACAATTAGTATTTTGTAAAAAATTCCAAATTCGAATCGTTCTTCGCCTAAGAAAAAGCTTTTTATATTATGAAGTAAAAATCTTTTTAACTTAAATTAATTTACTAATACTTTAATTTTTATAAATAATTTCTAATGCGTGAATATAAATGATTGATAGTCTGATAAACTTTCTAATTTTAGGTACTATCCAGGGTTCGATTTATGCGCTCCTTGCTATGGGTTTTTCGCTCGTCTATGGTGTTGGTGGTATTTTAAATCAAGCTCACGGCGCATTTTATTTAATTACGTGTTATCTATTTTATTGGTGTTATATAAATTTAGGAGGTTTTGGATTAATTGTTGGAATAGTTGTAGGATTAATCGTCGTTACAGTTGTAGGCGGTCTGGTGTATATACTTTTAGTCAAACCTCTGAAAGATAGTCATGTTGGTGTTGTAATCGTAACCTTTGCATTTGCATTTTTAATAGAACAAGTTGTGAAGGTTTCAGTTGATCCGCTTTATCATTCTATGCCACTCCTTATTGAGGGGTCCATTAATGTTTTTGGAGTAAAAGTATTAAACCATTACATTTTAGTAGTAGTAGCTTCTTTAGTAATAGTAACTTTAATTACATTATTTATTAATAAAGCTAAAATTGGCAAGTCTATACGAGCAGTTGCGCAAGATGCCGAAGCAGCATCTCTAATGGGGATCAATGTTGATAGAATACTTGCGTATACTGTTATGATTTCCGCCTTTCTTGCAGGGATAGCCGCTATTTTGTACGTCCCAATTGATATCGTTGCACCACATATAGGGTGGAGCATATTAATTAATTCATTTGCTATAGTAGTCTTAGGTGGTTTAGGTAGTTTGCCAGGGAGCGTATTAGGAGCCTTTATTATGTCTTACGCTAACGCTTTTGTTAATTTCATTTTATTTATGCCAGAAATTAGTGCTTTAATACCGATAGTAGTAATATTATTTATGTTGATTCTGAGACCAAGAGGATTATTTGGAAAAAAAGAAATTGATTAAAATATAATTTGAACATCAATCGAGGTATAAGAATATGAGAATAATAATAAAAAAAATAGCCGAATTTCCATCCAATTTTCAAAGCTATTTTAGAGATTGGATTTCTACATTTAGAGCAAAAGTGACAGTCATTTGCTTGATTGGTCTAAGTCTTGTTCCTTTATTAACTCAAAACCCTTACTTCTTAGGGATTTTTACAACTTTTATGATTTTTACGATCTTTGCTGCGAGTTGGGATTTTTTAGCGGGTTTTGTGGGACAAGTTAGTTTTGGGCAAGCAGTATTTTTAGGTGTTTCGGGGTATGTTACAGCCTATCTAATACGATATTTAAGTTTTCCATGGTGGCTATCTCTCGTGATTGGTTCTATTATCGCAGTTATATTTGGATTGATTATCGGAATTCCAGCTTTAAGGTTAAAGGGGCCTTATTTGGCCTTAGGTACTCTCGCTATGAGCCTAATAATGTATCAAGTATTTCTGATGGGGTCATTGGCAACTATGTGGGAAAATGCGTTTGGAACGAATCTGTTTGGTGCTGAAGGCGTTTCGCAGATCACACCTATTTCTTCCGATACGGTTGTAGAATATTTCGCAACTTTCCTTATAATGAGCGTATCCTTATTAATCTTAACTCACATAACTAAATCTAATGTAGGTACGATTTTTAAAGCAATCAGAGACGACGAGACTGGTACAAGTGCTTCTGGAATAAATACTACCAAGTATAAGATTTTAGCGTTTATGATCAGTGGTTTGTTCGCAGGAGTAGCCGGTGGTCTTTTTGCGATGCGTTTTAGAGGAGTAAATCCAGGGGTTTTCCAACCGTTGTACTCTTTTTACGCTATTATTATCGCAGCTATGGGGGGATTAGCTACAATCTCTGGTTCAGCTATTGGTGCACTTATTTTTGTTTTTCTTGGGGAAATTCTAAGAGATACGCAAGATCTATCGCTATTAATTTTCAGCATCATATTAATATTATTCATAAGATTTGCAGAACACGGACTTTTAAAACCCACATTGGAGCGCATTCAGGAATTGTGGGATATTGTATTAGGAAGATAATGTAAGTTGTAAAATTTAAATTGGAGATTTTTAAAATGGGAGTGATTTTAGAAGTAAAAAATTTAACAAAAAAATTTAGTGGTTTGACAGCTGTTAACGATTTTAGTTTTGAAGTAAGACGGGGAGAATTTACAGGTTTAATAGGTCCTAATGGCGCTGGAAAAACTACATTATTTAACTTAATCTCAGGGCATGAAAAACCCAGTTCTGGAACAATTAGGTTCGATGGGCGCGATATTACCGGGATGAAACCTCATCAAATTGTAAATTTGGGGATCGCTAGAACTTTTCAACTTGTAAGATCGTTTCGATTTATGACGCTTTTAGATAACATCGCAGTTTCTTGCCTTTCACCAAGAGGGAAAAAAGTAGCTAAAGAATATGGAATAGACGAATACGCGAGTTCTATTTTAGCTGCAGTTGGCCTTGTTGACAAAGCAAGAATACCTCCCATAATATTACCTCATGGTGATTTAAGGAAACTGCAAATAGGAAAAGCATTAGGCACTAATCCTCAATTACTTCTTTTAGACGAGCCATTTAGTGGGCTTTCTCACGAAGAACAAAAGGGTATAACAGATTTGATAATAAAATTGCATGATGATGGAGTAACTGTTTTTATGACGGGACATGTTTTACGAGAACTAATGCACCTAGTGCCTAGAGTCGTTGCTATGCACCAAGGTAAATATATAACCGAAGGCCCTCCACAAGAGGTTGCGAACAACAAAATTGTGTTAGAAGCGTATTTAGGAAAAGGAAGTGAACAACTTGCTTGAAATGAGAAAAATATATCATTATTATGGAAAAGCTAGAGCTCTCGAAGAGATTAACTTAACGATAGAAGATAGAGCTCTGGATGCCGTTATCGGTCCTAACGGAGCGGGAAAATCAACTCTTCTCAGAGTTATATCTGGATTAGAAGAACCAGATAGAGGAAAAATTGAATTTTTGGGAGAAAGAATTGACGGTTTAAAAGCTCATAAAATCGCCAAAAAAGGAATAGCTCATTGTCCCGAACGTCGGCGCTTATTTTATGATATGACCGTAATGGAAAACCTAGAAATGGGGGCATATACCTTAAAAAATAAAAAAAAAATGCACGAGTTATTAGATTTCGTATTCAAAGTTTTCCCTCGCCTTAAAGAAAGGAAAAAACAAAGAGCAGGAACGTTGAGTGGAGGCGAACAACAGATGCTCGCAATTGGTCGGGCATTTATGGCAAATCCAAAATTACTTTTATTAGATGAACCTTCATTGGGTTTAGCCCCTAAAATAAAGGATAAAATATTTGATGCAGTAAATGAGATTAAAAAACAGGGGACTACAACCTTATTAGTTGAACAAGATGCCGTATTAGCAATGGAAGTTGCTGAAAACATACATCTATTGGAAGAAGGCAAAATAGAAATGAGGGGCACAAAAGAACAGTTAGAAAAAGAACCTCGAATTAAAAAAGTCTATTTAGGAATATAGGGTGATAAAAAATGTCAGCTTCTTTAGAACAATTGTTAAGGGATGCAAGAATTGATTTGATCTTATCACGAATTGAAAAAGATTCATCCGTTATTGGTGAAGTAATAAAAAATATGGATAGTGAAATCCGTTCTATTAAATTTAATTCAATATTTGTGTTAGGTGAAATAGGAGAGAAATCTGGCGAAAATGCCGTACTTAAGATGACAGGATACTTAGATGATGAAGATTGGAGTATTTGCCGAGAAGCAGCTAGATCTTTAGGAAAAATTGGAAAACTTGCTGAATCCGCATTACCAAAATTGTCTAAATATTCTTCTAATAATGAAGTCTCTATCAGAACTGCCGTAGTTACTTCACTTGGAAAAATTGGTAAAGCTACGAATGAATCGCTAATTTCTCTTAAAACCGCGCTAAAAGA
>JAUWNA010000078.1 GCA_030612905.1 Promethearchaeota archaeon | reverse complement strand
TATAGAGAAAGTTTTATCGGAAATTTTGCTGCTATTGGAACAGTACTTTCCGTTTCAAGAATTCCATTCTATTTAATTGAAGGATTATTCCCAAGCGAACTACTATTAATATTTTTATTAGCTTTTCCAATTATATTCCTCGGGGCTAAACTTGGCCATAAAATTACCCCTAAAATTCCTATAAAGAAATTTCAGATCCTTGTTTTTTGTTTTCTCTTAGTTATTAGCATTAAGTCGATTGTTTCGTCAATTTTGAGTTTGATTAGTTAAAAAGGATCAAAAAAAGAAATAATGAGATCTAAACTATTTTAATAGCCATTAATTTGTTTAAAATAGTTCACCAGACATTAATATTTTTTCTTCCTATTATCTTTTTTTTTTCGCGAAATTTGTGCATTTCCAAAACAATTTCTTTAATTGATTTATTTGGAAACCTTTCTTTTTCAATCCTAATGTAATTATTTATACCAAAGTCGCAAATTTCGAAGAAAATTTTAACTGCATCTTCAGTGGGCGTTTTATTCATAAATTCCATCCTTCCCTTGAAGTTTCTTACGGTTTTCTTGTAATTATTATCGTTAGTTTCGGGCATAATTCTTTTTTTTTTTAAAACTAAAATATATTTACAGTTATATTTACAGTTATATATATTTTAAAACTAAAATATATTTACAGTTACTTAAAATCTGGACATACTTGTACGTCCTCTCTCTATTTATACTTTTTTGCGTAATTTCAATTATAGGCATCACTCTGATTGTAATAAGTAGGAAGAATTATTCTTTAGAAGGTTTAAAAAGAAGTTATAAAAAATTTTAGAATAAAAATAGGTTAAGATTTCTAACTAAATAATATTTTACTCTTAAATTTAAGCAGAAGAAAAAAATAAAAAGAATTTTATTATCAGATTTTTTACAGAATTTTTGAATACCTTCGAAGCCCACCGTGTAATATTAGCAATTGAATGTTTCTGGCTCCACCAATTACTTCTTCAATTTTGCTTACATCCATGAGCTCGTCAACTGGAGTGTTATCTGTAACAGATACGCCACCCATTTGCTGTTGAACTTCGTAGCAAACTTCGTGTGTAAGCTTTGAAAGTAAATATTTGCCTTGAGAAGAGACTCCCGCCACCCATTTTTCTGCTTCTTTGCTTGGTTTATCGGCAAAAAGTATTTTATCGTCGTAGATAGTCGCTGCTTGGAACGCCAAGCTTGTAGCGGCACTACATTTCGATAACAAATCTCCTAAACTATATCCGACTCCTTGATAATTAATTACAGTTTTTCCAAATTGTTGTCTGAGGTTAGTATAAATTATTGCGTATATAAGTCCTGCCCAACATATACCTACACCTGAGCCCATAATACCTAAGCGTTCAGGAACTAATCCACCAAAGAGATTATGGTAACCCGCTCCATTATCTCCTAAAATATACTCCATTGGAACTTTTACATCGTTTAAAAATGTATGAGCGATATGAACTCGAGGAACTGAATTAATCTTCAATCTTTTTGTCTCTATTCCACCGAAATCCCTAGAAAGCATTCCTTGAACCATCGTTTGTCTTGGGTGCTCGGTATCGTAAACACCATAACAGGCAAAATACTTTGCTTTAGGACCATTTGTCGTAAAGACCTTTTCACCTGAAAAAACAATACCATCGTCCACCTTTGTACAAGTTGTTGTCATGTTCACAGCATCGGACCCGCGTTCTGGCTCAGTTATTCCAATACAACCTACTTCTTTTCCACTCATCAATTCGGCTTGGACTTTAAGGATCTCGCTGGTTTCACCATGTTGAAATGTTGGATTCCCACATAAAATACCACTTGCTAATCTCGCTAATTCTAATTGAGGATCGCATATAGACATGATTGTAGCCAATAAAATTTCTTTTTTCATACCATATGGCTCAAAATCGCGCCATTTATTAATCCTTTGCATGTATCCGTGTTTACCTAGCTCTGGGAATAGCACATATACATCTTTACTTTTATCGATTTTAGGGTGAAGTTCTAAGCAAAAAGATTCTAATTCTTGGCAAAATTCTACCTCTTCATCATTTAACATTGGATATATATTATCGTTAAAAATTTTGAAAACATTATCCAACGTCATTTTTTCGAGGATTTTATCGTTTATTATTTGCTCTTGCATGATTCTCGTCAATTTTAATTGTAATTCTTATAAATTGAAAGATTTTATACTATTATTATAATTAAATTTTTTATTCAAATTAAAGTTTTAATATGAAATTTGAAAATAGGATAGTAAAATTATTTTAACTAAAAGATTCTTTATTTAACTAATTAACAACGATTAATACTTAGTTGAGTCCACTAATAATGTTTGTTTTTATTACAGCTTTATTTGTATCAGTTCTACTATTGATTTTTTACGTTGTATTAACTCTTCGTTATAGAATATATCTTGAAAAAAAGGAAGTTCTAGCGGAATTAAGAAAAAAAGAAATCCATATTGAGAAATTTATTAGCGAGGAAAAAAAAGACGATGTGAAGAAGAAATTAGCGAAAATATCTCAAATTATATCAAAAACTGAAAAACAAGTAGAAATAACGGTTAAAAAGAAAATAAAAGTTGCTGAGGAGCAATTTAAGCATAAAGATAAAGAAGTACAAGTTATCGAAAAAGCAGGCAAGGAATATCGGGTCTTTACGGCCGGATATAAGTCTGCTATGCCAAAATCCGATGAAGAATTAAAGCGAGATTTTGAAAATCTTGAGGGTGCAATCGAAAAGTTGGAGTCTTTCGATTTGTCTTTGGATAACATTGACGCGAAAAAAGCAAATGTTGGAGTTGGAGTATTTTACGAAAAAATGTCTCGCAAATTTAATTCCATCATTAAAGACTACGAGTTAGATAAACTCAAAATGATTCCGATACAACAATTTAAATATCACGCATTCACAAATATCAAGAGTCTAAAAAACGACGATTTTTTGCCCGTTCTAAATCTGATGCAAAAAACACAATTTCTAAGTGACATTATAGAAATCAATCCAACCTTTCATATATTAGTGTTTACTGCCGAAAAAATCGAGCTATCGAATCCAGAAAAGGTGATTTTAAGTTTTGCTTACGAAGACGAAGATCTAACCATACAAAGATTATTAGATATAACCAGTTGGGATTACATTTATGCAAATAAAATTATTGAAAAATTAAAGAAGAAGGAAATTATTCATATTAAAGAGGATCACATACTTATTGAAGAATTTAGCGAATTCGAGGAACGCAAAAAATGGAACGCAAAAATAGAAGAACATTCAGGAATAGAAAAAATTAAAGAACAAGAAAAACTTAAGCGTCAATTAGAGCTAAAGGCTAGATTAAAAGAACGATTACAAAAAACACAAAGCGTTAAAATTCCAAAAGCACCACCTAAGAAAAAACAACCAAAGATTGAAGATGATCTAAAAGATACAAGTTTAGATGAAATTGAAGAATTACCAAAAATTAAATTTGCTACAAAACCAGCTGTGAAAAGTTTACCAAAAACTAGGAAAAAAATAGCAGTTAAAGATAAAAGTACGCTCAATAAGCCATTAGATTTAGAATATAGTGAGAAGGAAGAACTTCAATTAAAAGAAACTATTTCTCAAAAAATCTTGAGCTACCACGAAAAGTTCTTTTTAATAAACGGTGGCTTCTCTCAATTCGAGAAAATAAAGCAATTCATAGAGCAAGAAATCACAGATGTTCCTAACGAAGTAATTTTGACCGTATTAGACCAACTTTTTGAATTGAAATTGATACTTAAATCGTTTAAGATTGGTAAAGTCATATATTATTTATTTAAAGATGTAGAATTAAACGCTGTCGAAAAAAAGTTCATTAAATTCGCAACAAATAAAAAACCATTAAAAAAAATTAACTTCTTGAAAGGTTTAAATTGGGACGAAGGAAAAGTATTAAGTACAATGAAGAGTCTTCAAGAAAAAGGAATTTTAAGGATAGAATCTAATAGTATTATAATACCGGGAATAGTTCAGAAAATATGAAGATAAACTGGAGTTATTCCTTTAATTTATTATTAAAAGTTATGAATAATTAATTTTCACATAATCATATACAGCCTTTATTTCTTTTAGATGAGTATCACGATTTCCAAAAATATAAAACCTTACTTCCGGACCTGTCCCACTAGGTCTAAAATAAAGCGTCGAATCGTTACTTTTCAACTGGTATAAGTCCACCTTGTTGTTATTATCAGATAAGGCACTCACTTTATACTGTTTGTTATTGATTTTAATTGTTTTACCGTCGTTTTTTCCAAAATTATTCATAATTTTAACTTTTTCCTCGTCAATTGCACTGATAGTTCTATTAATTCCTTTAATTGACCAATCAATTGAATCTGAAATTTTGTATCCTCGTGAGATTAATTCTGTGATTATAACTAGAGCAGGCACGGGATATTTATCTGCGATAATTGGAAATTTAGTCTCAAATCGGAGGGCACCAGTTTTTTCGTCTTTAGAAATATTTAAAATATTCAGAGTATGTCCTCCTGACTCTTCCCACATTACGATCAAAAAATCTTCTTCAAGCAAGTTGTTTTTTTTAATCAATTCGAATAATTTTTGTTTTAAAGGCGCTGCGTTATCAATTTTTATCAAATCTTTATTTTCATCTTCATAATAAAGAATAGCTGTATCCACTTTTGATTGGTCTACTTCGATCCCTAATAGAAAATATAAAATCAACCCCAAGTGTTTATATCCCACACCCGTTAAAATATTTATAAAACTAGTATGGTCTCCTCTTAAATCGC
The DNA here is from genome assembly GCA_030612905.1 of Promethearchaeota archaeon. Classification (GTDB taxonomy): domain Archaea; phylum Asgardarchaeota; class Lokiarchaeia; order Sigyniarchaeales; family SOKP01; genus SOKP01. Next base: position 3,057 of record JAUWNA010000078.1, on the reverse strand, counting down.
TAGGAATAGTTCTCACATTGATGATTTTTTTATGAAAAGCATTAGCTAATATATTGTGCATAGCAGAATATATCTCGTTCGGAATGTAATAATAATACTCACCGTTCTGTTTCACATATAAGGCAATTCTATCTCTATCGGCATCTAATAGTAGAGCTATATCTGAATCTTCTGATTCCATAACTTGCTGCAATTTATCTTCTCGAAGAACTTTTATCGGATTGGGGGGATTGATTTCTTCCTCTATTAAAATTACATTCGCGCCTAACCGATTAAATAGGTTAACAATTCCTCTAGCTTTCCCTAAGTAAGGCCAAATAACAATATTTTTACCTCTTAGGTTATTAAGTTCTAAAACTTTCGATAAAAGAGAGATCACATAATCGTTGTTCTTTTGCTCAGCATCAATCAGAAAGGGCTTGAAATTTGGATCAAATTTAATTTCTTCAAGTTTTAGTGCTTTATCCGCAATCTCTTTAAATAAGTCTCCCGACAGAGGTATTGGATAATCAATATAAAATTTAACTCCGTTCCACGATAGATCGTTATGAGACGCTGTTAGTACGATAATTAAGTTTATATCTTCGAATAAGACAACAGACGCGGCACCATAAGGGGCAGATATTTTAGATTCCCCAGGCATATCTGTTTGATGATATATTTCATACCCCTCATAAGCAAAAATTTGAGAGCAATATTGAAGTAGAATCTGTTTGCTTGGTCGATTATCGGTAACAATCAAGATTTTAAGATTTTTCCCTTCCTTCATTTCTTTATATTTTTGACTAATCGCTTTAAAGGCTCTGAGAAATAAAAAAAGCTTTCTGTTGCGTAATACATATTTTTTCTTTCCTTCTGTTTCTATATTGTCCAAAATCTGAATTCTTAGCCCAGAAGTTGGGGCTACTATTGGATCAACTAAAAACCTTTCTTCTTCGGTTAATTCTGGTAATTTTAGAGTCCTAAAATCTCCATCTTCGATAAAGGGAATAAGTTCTAATTCAAATTCAAAATCAATCAAATTGATCACTATAATTATTTGTTAGATAATAACTAATAATAATAAAATTCTTAAATTTTTTTTGTTTTCACTCAGATTTTTGTTTTAAGTTGGGACTTACTTAAAAATTTTATTTATAGCTTCTCTTAAAATCGCGTGAATTTTTTCTCGATATACAGGATTAATTGCAATCATTCCGTGGACTTTTATAGGTGGATATCTTTCTGCTTTAGATAAAATTGTTTCACAAAATTTAGGAGTTAATCGATTGGGCATATCTTGCTTGTTTGCAATTCCAATAACTAGAGTATCCTTATAATGTTTATCTAAAATATCGTGAATTATATCTTTACTGCGATTAACATTTTCAAAACTAGAATTAAGTACTAAAAGAGCTATATCAGTACTATCGAGTAAGCTTTTCCAGAGGGTTCTAAAGTTTTCTTGACCAGCAAAGTCCCACAGCACAATAGAGCGGTTTACTCCTATCTCCGCTCCATCAATATTCGCGATATCCACATTTATAGTTGGTTGATATTCTAAGTTTATATCTACTCCACAGATAAGGCGTAAAAGAGTTGTTTTACCAACACCGGGGTCCCCGATTATGGATACCTTTATAGAGCCAAGAATCGTATCGTCGATCTCTCTTTCAAAACTTGTAAAAATAGCGCGATTTCCGGTCCAATCACCACTCGCTAAAAGTGCTCCATATTTTTCAATGAACCTTGCTCTTATCGTCGTAATTTTCGAGTTGACTACTGCGTCATCATCTGCAAGATCCGTGCATACTACAATTATAATCTCATCGATAATTGTATAGTAGTACTTAAACTCGTCTGTAGCCGTGGATTTTATGTCGCTTTGACTTATTTCTTTCATGAACCCCGAAAAAGCGCTTAAAAATCCCGCTAATAAGTCTCTATCCACATCAGAACTACCATAATTCTTGAATAGCAAAGACTTTCCAGTTCGGGTCAATATATTTATGTATTGAATCATAAAACCACTAAAATTTAAGTTGTGAAGAACTTATGCGCCCCTATTGTATTTATCTTTACAAAGGCTCATAATTGAAACTGTAAAACTTGATAATCGAAAAAACTTGAATTTATATTTTTAATGTACTATATTATTATATAAAATAATAATAATAATCTTTTTATAACATTCTCATCAAAAACATTAAAATATTCTTATTCTTCAAATTAATTAGAATTTAAAAGATGATAGCTTATGGAAGAACCTAACGACATTACACTAAACGGTTTGTCTAAGTCTTTTAAAGAGTTCGACGAGAAAATGGGCGCCTTCTCGTCTATCCTTGAAAAGTTTGGTTTAGATATTATAACAAAAATGGGACAGACAAATTTGAAAATTAAACAACTAACTGATAAAATTAACGAGCTAGATAAGGCTACTATTGACATTAAAAGTCTAATACCTCAATTGAGTAATGTAATTGATAATCAGAAAAAGTTAGAAAATGATTTAGACTTAATCAAATCCATGATTACAAATATTAATGTAAGTCCTTTTAAAAAAGAAGGAGTAGAAGAATTTATAGAAAGAAATGAATCTGCAACAGACAAGAAAGAATCAATAATAACCCAATTAAACGCTTTAAAAACGGATTTAGAGGATATAGACGATCCCCAAGCCGTTAAATCAATTTTGGAGAAAATTAAAGAAGAAATTTTCGAATTCACAGGCGGACATAGAATACTCTATGAGATCTCACAAGTCATAAATCGTTTAAACTCTGCAAAATCGTTATCAGATTTGTTTGATGCAGAAAATCCATCCTCTGAGAGTATTGAAAAGTATTTAGAGGAAAAATTAGAATTTTGGATAAATAAATTAATGGTAAAAAATTAATATCTAATAAAAAGCTTCAAAAAAAAATTCTTTCATAATTCTCTTAAATTTTCTCAATAAATTCCTTATTAATGCTTACTTTTCAATCGTTAAGCTTAAATATTTTAAAAGCAAATTGTTAAAAATTATAAATAAGAACTTCATATTTATAATAACAATTTAATTAAAATCACAAACGA